>NZ_DFTP01000055.1:19916-39392 GCF_002381585.1 Marinimicrobium sp. UBA4209 | reverse complement strand
CCAGTAATGTGAACAGCGCGAGGTGGCGCGCTCGCCGGACGATGTCAGTTCCCTTGGGGTGGTTCATAGGTGCCGCGCACCTCCGATAGTAATTCAATTTGATCTTCGGCCAGGTCGGCGCGCATACCAACGGCGTCGTGTCGGCCCTGTGGGGAGCGCATGGTAACAGCTTTGTCGGTCTGCGCGAATTGCCGGTTGGGCTCTACCTGGAGTTCGGGGGTGGTGATTTCCATCGCGCCATTGGCGCTCTGCTGCCAGGCCCGGACCTCGCCGGTGAACACCAGAGTCTCGCCCGTCGCGTCGCTGCGGCCGAGCCGGGCGGTCAGTTGCCAGGGCGGGGTATCCTCGCCGAACACAGTTACATCGGGGGCCTGAATCAGCGAGTAGTCCCTGGGGCTCGAGCGATTGGGCAGGTGCTGGAAGTGATCGGCTCGCTCGCTCAGCATCCGGTATTGCAGTTCGCCTTCCGGGTCATAGCGCCGGGTTTCGGACGACACCATGAACGCCTGGGGGAAACGGGTCTGCGCCTCTGGAGGCGCGCGCAGCAGGTCTTCCGGAGAGTAGTCCCACACCGCCACCAGGGCGATCAGCAGAAACAGGCCAATCCAGGTCAGTGGGTGTTTCCACATATCAGCGTGCCTCCTGGTCGGGGGCGAGGTAGTCGGCCAATAGTCGCTCGTAGTCGCCCCGGGCTTTCAGCAGGGCATCGCAGGCGGCCCGGACGGCACCCTGGCCGCCCCGAAGTTCACTCTGCCAGTGGGACCGCTCGGCGACCGCGGGGTGGGCATTGGCTACGGTCAGGGCCAGGCCAACCCGGGTCATGATGGTGAGGTCCGGCCAGTCATCGCCTATGAACGCAATCTGATTGAGGGGTACGGGGTGTTGTTCGCGCCATTCGCTCAGGGCGTCCCATTTGTCCTCGCGTCCCTGGATGACCAGCTCCAACCCCAGGCTGCGTGCGCGTCGGGCGACGAGGTCGGTTTTGCGGCCGCTGATGATGCCCACCTCTATGCCGCTGCGCCGCAGCAGTTTGATGCCGAGACCGTCCAGGGTGCAGAACGCTTTGAGTTCGTCGCCGGTTTCGGTGAAGTAGAGGTTGCCGTCGGTGAGCACGCCGTCCACGTCCAGCAACAGCAGTGAAATGGCCTGAGCGCGTTGCGCAAAGTCTTTGTGTGGCGCCTTCGGGTCGGTCATTGGAAGCGGTACGCAGGGTTTGAGGTTTGGAGTTCAGGCATCAGATGATGCCCGCGCGAAGAATATCGTGCATATGTACGACCCCCTGGGGCCGTCTTTGTTCGTCGAGAACAATCAGGGCGGTAATTTTTTTGTCTTCCATGATTTTCAGTGCCTCGGCCGCCAGCGTGTGGGCGTCGATGGTTTTGGGGTTGGCGTTCATCAGTTGGCCGATTTCGGCATCCTTGAGGTCGGCGCCCCGGTCGATGCTGCGGCGCAGGTCGCCGTCGGTGTAAATGCCCAGCAGTTGGTCATGCTCATCCACAATGGTGGTCATGCCGAAGCCCTTGCGGGTCATCTCCAGCAATGCCTGGGACAGACTGGTGTGAACGCTCACCCGTGGAATGGCCGCGCCGCGGTGCATGATGTCTTCGGCGCGCAACAGCAGCTTGCGCCCAAGCGTGCCTCCGGGGTGGGAGAAGGCGAAGTCCTCGGCGGTAAAACCGCGGGCCTCCAGCAGGGCAATGGCCAGGGCATCGCCGATGACCAGGGTCGCGGTGGTACTTGCCGTCGGTGCCAGTGCCAGCGGACAGGCCTCGGTGGTGACACTGATGTCCAGGTCGACGGCCGCTTCTTCGGCCAGCGGCGAACGGGGGTTGCCGGTCATGCTGATGATGGGCACCCCGAGGCGCTTGAGCAGCGGAAGCAGGGTGATGATTTCATCGGAGTTGCCGGAGTAGGAGATGGCGATGACGGCGTCTTCCCGGGTGATCATGCCCAGGTCGCCATGGCTCGCCTCACCGGGGTGGACAAAAAAGGCGGGGGTGCCGGTGCTGGCCAGCGTGGCCGCAATTTTTTTGGCAATGTGCCCGGATTTGCCCATGCCGGTGACGATCACCCGTCCTGAGACCCCAAGCATCAGCTCGCAGGCCCGGGTAAAACGGGCATCGATTCGCTCGCGCAAGGCCGCTACAGCCTGCTGTTCAATATCGATGGTGCGCTGTCCGGAGTGGATAAAGTCGAAGTCAGTCATGGACGGTGCAGATACTCGGCGTGGTAAAGCGGCCCATTATACGGCCTTGGACCGGGGATGACGAATGCCGGACTACAGAGTGTTGAACAGCCAAACGTAATAACCGATATAGGCCGCCAGTAGCACCACAGCAATAAGCCGACCCAGGTGCCCGCGAGCCTCCCCCGGGCCCGTGTGAGCGTTGCGCCGCAGGCGGTAATCCACACCGATGGCGATCGCCAGGGCGAAGGTCATCGCGGCCATGGCCAGATAATCCCGATAGAACACCTGCCGGTCCATGACCGGCTCCTGAATCAGACCCGGTAAGGCCATGACCGCCAGCAGGTTGAACAGGTTGGAGCCGATGATATTGCCCAGCGCCATATCCTGGTGGCCCTTCAGGGCGCTGCCCACCGAAGCGGCCAGCTCGGGCAGGCTGGTGCCCACGGCGATGACGGTCAGTCCCACCACCAGCGGTGATACGCCGGCGGCCAGGGCCAGGTTCTGTGCGCCCCAGACCAGAAGTTCGGCGCTGATTACCAGGGTAATCAACCCGATCAGAAACCAGAGGGTTGCCGCCATACCGGTGTAATTCGGGATCTCGTCGTCCACCTCTTCCGGGTGGGCGCGGCGGGTCAAGGCCAGAGCCCCTAAGGTGATGGTCAGCGCCGCCACCAACAGAACGCCCTCGGGGCGTGTCAGTTGGCCGTCATAGAGGGTATAACCGGCCAGCAGGGTGATGATCAGTAGAGCGGGCAGTTCTCGGGTCAGCAGGTGATGCTGGATGGGCAGGGCAACCAACAAGGCCGTGATGGCCAGTACCAGTCCCATGTTGGCCAGGTTGGAGCCGAGCGCGTTGCCCACGGCCAACTCTCCCGCTTCGCGCAGCGAGGCGCTTAACGAGACCATGATTTCGGGTGCCGAGGTGCCAAAGGCGACAATGGTCAGACCGATGACGAGTTTCGACACGCCCAAGCGGCGGGCGAGGGCGGCGCTGCCCTCGACAAAGCGATCAGCGCTCCAGATCAGGCCGACGAAACCGGCCAGCAGAGCCATAACGGACCAACCCCAGGTTGTCATTGATCAATCTCGTGGTTTGTGGCGTAGAGTTTGAGAGGGAACACTAACATTCTTTTACGGTCAGAGCGTAGGTAGCGAGGCCGAGTCAATGTTATGATATAGCCTTTATGGCGCAGCCCGGCATGGCCCGGGCTCCCGGGCTGGAAGGCCCATCACCCGGAAGCTGGAATCTGTAAGGAACCCCCTATGACCCAACCCAACATTGCAAGCATCACTTTCCGTTCGGTCGTAGCCCTGATGGCCTCCTGGCTGTTGGCGGCAAACGTTTGGGCCGCAGAGCCGGTAGACCCCAAGCAGGAAACGCCTCACGAGCTGATTGAAGAGGTGACCGAAGTCCTGTTCGATGTGGTGCAGAAATACAACGGCGGCAGCGACAACGCTGAGCAGTACTACGACGAAATCCAGGACATTCTGGAGCCCGTGGTGGATTTCGAATTCATTGCCAAGGCGGTCATGGGCTCGCACCGCTCCGATGCCAGCGATGAGCAGGTGGAAACCTTTGTTCAGGAGTTCAAGCGGGGCCTGGTGACCACCTATGCCAAGGGGATTGCCAACTACGTGGATAGCGAAATCAGCATCCGCCCGCCCTCTGAAGATGTGGCAGACAAGCGCCGGGTCAGTGTTGATCAGGAGGTGAAGCACGATGGCTCCACCTATCGGCTGTCTTACACCATGGCCAAAAACCGCTCCGGCGAGTGGAAGCTGATCAATCTGGTGCTGGACGGCGTGAACCTTGGACGCTCTTTCCGCAGCCAATTCGGTCAGGCCGCCAAGAAGTATGACGGTGATCTGGACAAGGTGATCGACAACTGGCTGGATGAGATGTAAACGCCGTCTCGGCACCCACTCTCATGCCGTCGCCTCCCGGGCGGCGGCATTGTTGTTTCTGGGGGTTGGAGGAACGGTTGTTTCTGGGGGCGGCGGACGGCTTTCGGGATGCGGTGAACGACGCATTCAGGTAAGATTCCGCTTTGGCCCATAAACCTCTGGCCCGCAGACCTCTGGCCTGGGCACTAAACGTCTGGCCCAGGTAGTCAATTACTGGATAGTCTATGCAACCCGAACAGATCAAAGCACTGGTAGAAGCCAAAGTTCCCGATAGCACCGTACAGGTGGGAATTGATGGCAGCCATATCAATCTCGTTGTCGTCAGCCCCGCGTTCGAGGGCATGACGCCGGTCAAGAAACAGCAGCTGGTGTACTCGGCGCTGACCGACAGCATTGCCCAGGGCACCATCCACGCAGTGCACATGAAAACCTTCACGCCGGAACAGTGGCAGCAACAGCAGTAATTGCATCGCGAGCGCGCGATGACCGACAAGTGATTTTCTATGGATAAATTGCAAATTCAAAGCGGGCCGCCGCTCAATGGCGAGATTCGGATTTCCGGCTCGAAAAACTCGGCCCTGCCGATTCTGGCGGCGACGCTGCTGGCCGATGGTCCGGTGCATGTGTGCAACATGCCGCATCTGAATGACATTACCACCATGCTGGCGCTGCTGCGCTGCATGGGGGTGGGCGTCACCATCGACGAGAAAATGTGCGTCGAGGTCGACCCCACCAGCATCAATGATCTCACCGCCCCTTACGAGCTGGTGAAAACCATGCGTGCCTCGATCCTGGTGTTGGGCCCGCTGTTGGCCCGCTTCGGAGAGGCCAACGTGTCCTTTCCCGGGGGCTGCGCCATTGGCAGTCGTCCGGTGGATATTCACCTGCGTGGCCTGGAGGCCATGGGGGCGGAAATTGATGTGGACGAAGGTTACATTCGTGCCCGTAGCAAGGGCCGCCTGAAAGGGGCGCACATCCTGATGGATACGGTGACCGTCGGCGGCACCGAAAACCTGCTGATGGCGGCGGTATTGGCCGAAGGCACCACGGTGCTGGAAAATGCCGCTCGGGAGCCCGAAGTGGTGGATCTGGCCTATTGTCTGGAAGCCATGGGTGCCCGGATCGAAGGCATTGGTACCCAGACGCTCACGGTTCACGGCGTCGAGCGTCTGCACTCGTGCACCTACAGTGTAATGCCGGACCGGATTGAAACCGGCACTTACCTGGTGGCCGCAGCCGCGACCCGCGGTCGGGTGCGCCTGAAAGACACCCGGGCCGATATTCTCGAGGCGGTGCTGCTCAAGCTGGAAGAGGCCGGAGCGGAAATCACCATCGGGGATACCTGGATAGAGCTGGACATGAAAGGTAAGCGGCCCCGGGGCGTCAGCTTGCGCACGGCGCCCTATCCGGCCTTTCCCACGGACATGCAGGCCCAGTTTACCGCGATGAACGCGGTGGCCGAGGGCGCCAGCTCCGTGACCGAGACCATTTTTGAGAACCGCCTGATTCAGGTGCACGAGCTGAACCGGATGGGCGCGAAGATTACCCTCGAAGGCAATACCGCCCTGATCCAGGGCGTGGACCGGCTCAAGGGCGCCCCCGTGATGGCAACGGACCTGCGGGCCTCGGCCAGCCTGGTGATCGCCGGTCTGGTAGCGGATGGCACCACATTGGTGGACCGCATTTACCATATCGATCGCGGTTACGAGTGTATTGAAGAAAAACTGCAAATGTTGGGCGCGAACATTCGTCGGGTTCCAAACTGACGGACCGAGTACTGAGGCCGGAACGCCGCGCGTGAGCGGGCGACCGGCCGCGTCCCCTGACCTCCAGATGAGACCCATGACCCAGACACTGACCATTGCCCTGACCAAGGGCCGTATTCTGAAAGAGACTCTGCCGCTGTTGGCTGCGGCCGGTATCGAGCCGGCGGAAGACATCGACAAGAGCCGCAAGCTGGTGTTTGAGACCACCCGGCCCGACGTGCGCCTGCTGGTGTTGCGCGGCGCGGATGTGCCCACCTACGTGCAGTTCGGGGCCGCCGACATGGGGATTTCCGGCAAGGATACCCTGATGGAAAATGGCGCCGAGGGCCTTTATGAGCCGCTGGATCTGGACATTGCCCGGTGTCGTCTGATGACCGCAGCCATCAAGGGTGCGCCGCCGCGCCAGGGCCGTCTGCGGGTGGCCACCAAGTATGTGAATGTGGCCAAGCAATACTATGCCAGTTGCGGTCGGCAGACCGACATCATCAAGCTGTACGGTGCGATGGAGCTGGCGCCGATCATGCACCTGGCGGACGAAATTGTGGATATTGTCGATACCGGCAATACGCTGCTTGCCAATGGGCTGGAGCCCCGGGAGCACATCGCCGATATCAGCTCGCGGCTGATCGTAAACAAGGCGTCCATGAAGATGAAGCATGTGCTGATTCAATCCGTGATTGACGCCATTGGTGAAGCCGTTGACGCCAAGCGTCCGGCCTGACATGTAGACCGGCTCTGGCCGTAATGACGAGATTTTTCCATGACTGAAAAGCAACCTCTGATCGCTCGCCTGGATGCCTCCGCTGCGGATTTCAGTGCGCGTCTCGATGCCCTGCTGGCCTGGGACAGTGTGTCCGATGCCGGGGTCGGCGAGGTGGTGGACGAGATTCTTCAGGCCGTCAAAACCCGCGGTGATGCGGCGGTGGTGGAGTACACCAACCGCCTGGATCGTCGTGAGGTCAGCTCGCTGGCGGATCTGATTGTGCCGGAGAGCAAGTTGCATGAGGCGCTCGAGTCACTGCCCGCCGAGCAGCGCCAGGCGCTGGAAGTGGCGGCGGAGCGGATTCGGCGTTACCACGAGCATCAGCGGCAACCGTCCTGGGATTACACCGAGGAGGATGGCACCCGGCTGGGCCAGAAGGTGACACCCATGGCGCGGGTCGGGCTCTATGTGCCCGGCGGCAAGGCCTCGTACCCCTCATCGGTCCTGATGAATGCGATTCCGGCCAAAGTCGCCGGCGTGGCGGAGCTGGTGATGGTCGTGCCGGCACCGGGTGGCGAACTCAATGCCATGGTGCTTGCGGCAGCGGCGGTGGCCGGCGTGGACAAGGTGGTGACGGTGGGTGGTGCTCAGGCGGTGGCGGCCTTGGCTTACGGCACAGAGAGCCTGCCGAAAGTGGACAAAATCGTCGGGCCGGGAAACATCTATGTGGCCACCGCCAAGCGCGCCGTGTTCGGGATGGTGGACATTGACATGATTGCCGGTCCCTCGGAGATTCTGGTGATCTGCGATGGCCAGACGGATCCGGACTGGATCGCGATGGATCTGTTCAGTCAGGCTGAGCACGATGAGCAGGCGCAGTCGATACTGGTGAGCCCGGATGCGGCTTTTCTCGATCGGGTAGAGGCGGCCATGGAGCGTCTGTTGCCGACCCTGAGCCGGGAGGCGATTGCCCGGACCTCGTTGGCCAATCGCGGTGCGCTGATTCTGGTGCAGGATATGGACCAGGCGCTGGCAGTCAGCAACCGGATTGCTCCGGAGCACCTGGAGCTGTCCGTGGCCGATCCGGATGCCCTGTTGCCCAAGGTGGCCCATGCTGGCGCCATTTTCATGGGTCGTTATACGCCGGAGGCACTGGGCGATTACTGCGCAGGTCCGAACCACGTTCTGCCGACCTCGGGCACTGCGCGGTTTTCCTCACCCCTGGGGGTGTATGATTTCCAGAAGCGCAGCTCCATCATTCACTGTTCAGCTGAAGGTGCCTCGGAGCTGGCCAAAACCGCCTCGGTATTGGCGCGCGGTGAAGCGCTGGAAGCGCATGCTCGCTCGGCGGAGTACCGAATCAAGGTATAGCCGATTCAGCGTCCACAAAAAAGGCCGACACCCGGTATCGGGGTCGGCCTTTTTTGTGGCGTGAGGGGCTGTCCCGGCCGGGGTGCTCAGGTGCTGGCCGGCAGGGGACGCTCACCGATGACCGTTTCCAGCTCAATCGGCTCGCCGTTGCGCAGAATGCGCAGGGTCACCTCGCTGCCCGGGGCGGTGGCGGCGATCTGGTTCATGCCGCGCCGACCGTTGCCAACGGACTCGTCGTCAATGTGGGTCAGAATGTCGCCCGGCGTCAGGCCCGCCTGTTCGGCCGGGCTGCCGCTGTACACGGCGGTGACCACCACGCCCTGGGTCGAGTTCATGGCGAGGGCGCTGGCCTGATCCTGGCTCAGGGGGCGAACCTCCAGGCCGAGCCAGCCGCGCACCACCCGGCCATGCTCGATGATCTCGCGCAGTGCCCGCATGGCGGAGTCCGCCGGAATGGCGAAGCTGACTCCCACGGAAGTGTTGCCCTCGCCGAGAATGGCGGTGTTGATGCCCAGGAGCTGTCCATGGATGTCCACCAGGGCTCCGCCGGAGTTGCCCACATTCACCGCGGCATCGGTCTGGAGGAAGTTCTCGTACTCGCTGAGGTTCAGGTTGTAGCGGCCGGTGGCACTCAGAATACCCTGGGTGACGGTCTGGCCCACACCAAAGGGATTGCCAATGGCGAGCACAATATCCCCTACGCGCGCCTGGGTAGGCTCGGGAACATCGATGACGGTGAGGTCTTCCAGGTCAATCTTCAGTACCGCCAGATCGCTCTCTGGGTCTGTGCCGACCAATCGCGCGCGGGTTTCGCGGCCGTCATACAGTAGAACCTGAATCTCGTCGGCGCCGTTGATCACATGCTCATTGGTCAGCAGGTAGCCGCGGGGGTCGACAATGACGCCGGAGCCCAGCGCGGATTGCGCGCGTTGCTGCTGCGGGCGCTCAGGAAAGAAGCGGCGATAAAAAGGGTGATCCGCCAAGGGGTGGCGCTGCTGTTCCTGAATTTTACGGGTGTAAATGCTGACCACCGCGGGGGCGGCCCGATCGACGGCGTCCGCGTAGGACGTGATGGCCGGGCGCGTCGGGTCGGGTGCACCGTTCGGCCCCCGAAGCTCGGGGAACGCGAGCAGCGTCAGTAGTGCAATGAGCAGTCCGGTGGCGACGGGCCAGCCGAGGGACTGAAGCAGACCTCGTGCGCTCATCTACAGTCTCCGGTGTTGGAAGATAAAGGACCAGCGGGACATGCCCGCCGGTAGGTGTAACCACGGTGACATGAGCGGGAAATCAGATGGCTCCCCGAGGCGGCTCGGTTGGGGTGTCTGGCTTGTCATTCTGGGTTTCTTCGGTGTAAGTGTCCGAAGAACCGTACTGATAGGGCGATTCGTACTCGCCCTCGTCGTGCAGACCGTACTCTTCACTGAGCTGCCCCTTGCCGTTCTTGGGAGCCCAATCCCGGGGAGCTTCGATATGCTCCTCACTCAGGTAGGTTTTTTCCGAGCCCAGCAACTGGGTATTGGCCGAGTCCAGAATCTGCCGGCTCAGGGCCGGAGTGGTCAGCTTGAGTGCGCTGTTTGCCAGGTGCTCGTAAACGTCGCGATAGCTCTGGGTCAGGTTGTTTACCAGCTCGGAGGTCTTCGCAAAATGCTCGGACACATCCTGCTGGTACCGCTTGAGCTCATCTTCAGCGCGCAGAACCCGCTCTTCGAGTTCCTTGCTGCGGGAGCCCGAATCGGTCAGTTTGTAAAGTACCGCGCCCAGGGCACCACCGCCCAACAGACAGATCAGCGCGGTAATAATGAGGGTTCCGAATGAAAACACAAATTTCTCCTCTCGGTATGAAGCCGGTTTGTGGCCTGCAAAACTGCGGTCGCTCGCGGTATTATACGGCCTTTTATTCGACCCGGGCGGAATTCCCTTGATCCGTTTCGGGTGTGAACCACCGCCGCGCCCAGAGGGCGGGGCAGGCCATTGAGGTGATCGTGACAGTATTTTCGCAAACCGAGACCGCAATTACCATCGACGGGCCCGTCGGCGGGCTGGAAGCCCGCATCCAGGCCGGCTCCGAATCCGGCTCACTCGCCGAGCGGGGGCTGGCGGCGATCGTCTGCCATCCGCATCCGCAGCACGGCGGCACCATGAGCAACAAGGTGGTCACCACCCTGGTGAGGGCCTATCGTGACCTCGGCGTTGCTACCGTGCGGTTCAATTTCCGGGGTGTTGGGGCCAGTGAGGGCGAGTTCGATCACGCGGTCGGGGAGGTGGATGACCTGCTGGCGGTGTACTCCTGGCTCTCGGAGCGGCGACCGGACGATGGTGTGCTTTTGGCCGGATTTTCTTTTGGCTCGGCGGTGGCCGCTGGAGCGGTTTATCGGGTGGGATCGGTCGAACATCTGACGCTGGTCGCACCGCCGGTTGAGCGCTACACCTACGATCGCGATGGACGCTTCCCGTGTCCCGTCTGTATTGCCCAGGGCGAGCGGGATGACGTGGTGGTGCCGGAGGGCGTGATCCGCTGGAGCGAAACCCGGCTGCAATCGCCCCATGCCTTGCTGCGCTACCCGGAGGCCGGGCACTTCTTTCACGGTCAGTTGACCGAGCTTAAAGCGGATCTGGCGCGCACCCTGGAGCGGCAACTGGGTGTCGACTCATGAACCGGCCAGAGTTGAAGTACGACACGCCCTACAATCGCTATCAGCGTGATCTGGAGCAGCCCGGGTTCAGCCGGGACCCGGCCCAGGCGCAGGTGGTGGATCAGTTGCAGGCGCTGTTTGAAGCGCTGGTCGAGCAGGGCGCTCCAAAAACCGGGCTGCCGGGGCTGTGGGAACGGTTGCGGCGGCGGGTTTCAAAGGCGCCGATCACACCGGTCACCGGGTTGTACCTGTGGGGCGGCGTCGGGCGGGGCAAAACCTATCTGATGGACAATTTTTACGAGAGCCTGCCGTTTGAGCAGAAAATGCGCGCCCATTTCCACCGCTTTATGCGCCGGGTGCACGGGGACCTCAAGCAGCTCGATGGCCAGAAAAATCCCCTTGAGCAGGTGGCAGACCGCATCGCCCGGGAGGCCCGGGTCATCTGCTTTGACGAATTCTTCGTCTCGGACATCACCGATGCGATGATTTTGGGCACTCTGATGCAGGCCCTGTTCCGCCGCGGCGTGACGCTGGTGGCCACCTCCAATATTCCGCCGGACAACCTATATAAGGATGGATTGCAACGAGCCCGGTTCCTGCCCGCCATTGAGCAGATCAAGCGTCACACCCGGGTATTGCAGCTCGATAGCCAGAACGACTACCGATTGCGAGCACTGGAGCAGGCCGAGTTGTACCACAGCCCGCTCGATGCGCGGGCGGACGAGAGCCTGATGGCGAGCTTCCGCAGCCTGGTGCCGGCAGAAGATGAAATATGCGCCGACCAGGTGCTGGAGGTGGAGGGGCGCCCGATTCGAGCCCGCTATCTGGGGGAAGACGTGGCCTGGTTTGACTTTATGGCCCTGTGCGATGGGCCCCGCTCCCAGAATGACTATATCGAGCTGGCCCGGGAGTTCCATGCGGTGGTGGTGAGCGATGTGCCACCGCTGGGTCGGGGCAACGACGATCAGGCCCGGCGCTTCATCAATCTGGTGGACGAGTTTTACGATCGGCGGGTCAAGCTGGTACTATCCGCCGCCCGGCCGTTGACGCAGATCTACGACGAGGGGCGCCTAAGCTTCGAATTCGAGCGCACCGTCAGCCGCCTGCTG
Organism: Marinimicrobium sp. UBA4209; assembly: GCF_002381585.1. Taxonomy (NCBI): domain Bacteria; kingdom Pseudomonadati; phylum Pseudomonadota; class Gammaproteobacteria; order Cellvibrionales; family Cellvibrionaceae; genus Marinimicrobium; species Marinimicrobium sp. UBA4209. The sequence goes on along the minus strand of NZ_DFTP01000055.1, from coordinate 27,717 downwards.
GAAATGCAGAGCCGCGACTACCTGGCCCAGCCCCACAAGCCCTGACGGGGCGGCCGGGTTGGTGGAAAAATCATCAGTTTCCCCCTTGAAAACCGGCGACGATTTCTATAGTATTCGCGCTCTTTTGTGGGAAGCACCTCCTGAGGCAGGAAATAACATGAAGACTTATAGTGCTAAACCTGAAACGGTCTCTCGCGACTGGTTCGTCGTTGATGCCGAAGGCAAGACTCTGGGCCGTATGGCTACAGAGATTGCCCGTCGTCTGCGCGGCAAGCACAAGCCCGAGTACACACCTCATGTGGACACGGGTGATTACATTGTCGTGATCAACGCTGAAAAAGTTCGTGTGACCGGTAAGAAGGCCAGCGACAAGATTTACTACCATCACACCGGTTATATCGGCGGCATCAAGTCGATCAGCTTTGAAAAGCTGATCCAGAAGGCCCCCGAGCGCACCATCCAGAACGCCGTCAAGGGCATGCTGCCCCGCGGACCCCTGGGTCGCGCCATGTTCAAAAAACTCAAGGTCTACGCAGGTAACGAGCATCCGCACACTGCGCAGCAGCCTCAAGAACTGACTATCTAACCGGGAAGCTGATTATGGCAGTTACTCAATATTACGGTACGGGTCGCCGCAAGACCTCCACCGCCCGGGTGTTCATCGCCCAGGGTAGCGGCAACATCACCGTCAACGACCGTCCTCTGGACGAGTACTTTGGCCGTGAAGTGGCACGCATGATCGTGCGTCAGCCGCTGGAAAATGTGGAAATGGCTGACAAGTTCGACGTAAAAGTCACCGTGAAAGGCGGTGGTAGCTTTGGTCAGGCCGGCGCCATCCGCCACGGTCTGACCCGTGCTCTGATGGAATACGACGAAGCGCTGCGTGGCTCTCTGCGTGAAGCAGGTTACGTAACTCGCGATTCTCGCGCTGTTGAGCGTAAGAAAGTGGGTCTGCGTAAAGCCCGTAAGCGTCCGCAGTTCTCCAAGCGTTAAGCTGGAGCTCGCCCCACGGTGTGGGGCGGCGGTACCTCCGAGCAAAAAACGCCCAGGCCCTTCGCTGGCCTGGGCGTTTTTTTATGTCCGCCCGCCGTATAACCCATTGGCCGAGGGCACGGGGCGCAGCTTATTCTTGTAAGCGGCGCGCAATTTCTTTAAGATTGGCCATTTTTTACGTCTCAATAACATCATTCTAAATCGTTGAAATTCAGTGATTTACTGGCCGTCGGAAGCTGTTAGGGGAGAAGATCGTCATGACCGATGACGTTGTCAATAAAACGCGCCGCCGTGTGCTGACCGCTGCTACCTCGGTAGTAGGGGCTGTGGGCGTAGTGGGTGCAGCGGTACCTTTTGTGGGTTCCTGGAACCCCAGCGCCAAGGCAAAAGCCGCCGGGGCACCGGTTCGGGCCAACATCGGCAAGATGGAGCCCGGGCAAATGATCACCGTCGAGTGGCGGGGTAAGCCGGTCTACATTGTGCGTCGTACACAAGAGTCCATCGCGGGGCTGGAAAAAGTTGAGGACGTGCTGCGCGACCCCAACTCGGAGCAACCCCAACAGCCCGAATACGCTCAAAATCAGACTCGCTCCATTCGCGAAGAGTTCCTGGTGCTGCTCGGTCTGTGCACCCATCTGGGCTGCGCACCGTTGTTTCGCCCGGAAGTGGGCGTTGCTGACCTCGGTGGCGAAAACTGGCAGGGCGGCTTCTTCTGCCCTTGTCATGGTTCCAAGTTCGATATGGCTGGCCGCGTGTATACAGGCGTACCCGCTCCGTTAAACCTGGAAGTTCCCCCACACCGTTACGAGGGCGATAACCTGCTCATCGTGGGCGAGGATCAGGAGGCATAAGAATGAATTGGTTAACTGGATTGTGGCAGTGGGTCGACCAGCGTCTCCCGGTACAGCGCGCCTGGGACACCCATATGGGCAACTACTACGCGCCCAAAAACTTTAACTTCTGGTATTTCTTCGGCGTTCTGTCCCTGCTGGTGCTGGTCAACCAGTTGGTGACCGGTATCTGGCTGACGATGAACTACACCCCGACCGCCGAGGGCGCCTTCGCCTCCGTCGAATACATTATGCGTGATGTGGAGTACGGCTGGATTCTGCGCTACATGCACTCTACCGGTGCTTCCGCGTTTTTCGTGGTGGTATACCTGCACATGTTCCGCGGCTTGATGTACGGCTCCTACAAGGCGCCGCGCGAGCTGGTATGGATTTTCGGCATGACCATCTATCTGGTGCTCATGGCGGAAGCCTTCATGGGCTACGTGTTGCCCTGGGGGCAGATGTCCTACTGGGGCGCTCAGGTGATTGTGTCCCTGTTCGGGGCCATTCCGGTGATCGGCGAAGATCTTGTGCAGTGGATTCGCGGTGATTACCTGATTTCCGGCATTACCCTGAACCGCTTCTTCGCCCTGCACGTCGTGGCCCTGCCGATTGTCCTACTCGGGTTGGTGGTACTGCATATCCTGGCGCTGCACGAAGTCGGTTCCAACAACCCCGATGGCGTGGACATCAAGAAGAACAAAGATGAGAACGGTATCCCCAAAGATGGCGTGCAGTTCCATCCGTACTACACGGTTCACGACCTGGTGGGTATTACTGTCTTCCTGTTCGCTTTCTGTTTCGTCATGTTTTTCATGCCGGAAATGGGCGGTTTCTTCCTGGAATACGCTAACTTTGAAGAGGCGAACAACCTGAAGACCCCGGAGCACATTGCCCCGGTGTGGTACTTCACGCCTTTCTACGCCATCTTGCGGGCGGTGACCATTGAAATTGGCCCCTTGAGCGCCAAGTTCCTCGGTCTGATTGCCATGGGCGCGGCGATTGCCATCCTGTTCGTGCTGCCCTGGTTGGATCGGGCCAAGGCCCGCTCCATGCGCTACAAGGGGCATATCCCGCGGGTCATGTTGATGGTATTCGCCGCCATGTTTGTGGTGCTGGGTTACCTGGGCGTCAAATCACCGACCACTGGGCGCACCGTATTGTCCCAGTTGGCGACGGTGTTCTACTTTGCCTATTTCATCACCATGCCGATCTGGACCAGCAACCGCCCGCCGGAGCAGCGCTCGCAGATCGCGCGAGTCCTGTCGTTCGCCATTTGCTGGGGTTTTGCCCTGATCTTCCTGGTAATGGCTCTGAATGGAATCACAGGGGACAGCGATGTGCCGGTCTTCCTGCGCCTGTTTGGTCTGGTTCTGGCCGCCGTGTTCGCGGTGCTCCCCTGGTTGGCGGATCGCGATAGTGAGCACCCCGTGCCAGAGCGTGTACAGATGAAAGGCTTGCCGCTGCGCTTGGTGCTGGGTGGTCTGGCGCTGTTCGCAGTACTCGTGGTGGTTCCGATCAAGGCTGTGGGCGCGGGTGCTGGCGGATGTGGTTCCATTCCCTGCGATATCATGGAACCGGACCTGGACAATAAAGAGTCCCTGCAGCGTGGTGCCAAGTACTTCGTGAACTACTGTATGGGCTGCCACTCCGCCAAGTTTTCACGCTATGAGCGGGTGGCGGACGATCTCGGTATTCCCCACGATGTGGCGCGCAACAACCTGATTTTCGGCGATCAGGAGATCGGTAGTCTGATGACCACCTCCATGACGAAGGAGCAGGGTAAGCAGTGGTTTGGGGTTCAGCCGCCGGATCTGACTCTGGTGGCCCGGTCTCGCAACCCGGAGTGGCTGTACACTTACCTTCGTAACTTCTATAAGGATGAGAGCCGTCCCTTCGGTGTGAATAATCGGGTGTTTGAAAACGTTGGTATGCCCCACGTCATGCTGGACCTTCAAGGCCTGCTGGAGTGTTCCGCCGGTCCCCAGCTGGACAGCCATGGACACATTGTGCGCGATAGCGCGGGCAATCCAGTCATGGATGAGGAGTGTGGTAGCCTGGTGGAAGGTGACATTGAAGGCAGCCTGTCGCAGGAAGAGTTTGACCAGGTGATCTACGACCTGGTGAATTTCCTGGAGTATCTGGGTGAGCCCGCAGCCATGGACCGTGAACGGGTGGGTATCTTCGTGCTGTTGTTCCTGTCCGTCCTGTTTGTGTTTGCTTACCTGCTCAACCGCGAGTACTGGAAGGGAATTCACTAAATTCGAATAACGGTGGGGCGCCTGTGGGCGCCCCGGCTTGATCACTGGGTAATTTGAGGTAATACACAATGGGTGTGGTGACCAAACGCTCATCCATGACGCTGTTTTCCGATGGTTCTGATCATTACAGCCATCGGGTTAGAATTGTGTTGTCGGAGAAAGGGGTATCGTCGGATATTATTGATGTCGATCCCAAAAACAAGCCGCAGGAACTGGCGGACCTCAACCCCTATGACAGTCTGCCCACGCTGGTGGACCGGGACTTGGCCCTGTACGAGTCCAAAGTGATCATGGAGTACCTGGATGAGCGTTTCCCGCATCCTCCGCTCCTGCCGGTGTACCCGGTTGCCCGGGCTCAGAGCCGGCTGTGGATGTACCGGCTGGAGCGTGATTGGGCGCCGCTGGTAGACACCATTCTCACCAGCAAGAGTAAGGACACCGTGCTAAAGGCGCGTAAGGCCCTGCGCGACAGTCTGCTGGCCATCTCGCCGATCTTTGCCGAAATGCCGTTTTTCATGAGCGATGAGTTCACCATCGTGGACTGCTGCCTGGCACCGATCCTCTGGCGCTTGCCGATGCTGGATATTGACCTTGGCAAGGGGCGCCAGGCCCAGCCCTTGCTGACGTACCAGAAGCGACTGTTCGAACGTGAGGGATTTCGTAAGAGCCTCACGGAAGTCGAGCGCGACATGGGGGCTCACTAGCCTCCATTGCGTGTTGTCCAGCCCCCAAAAGGGGCTTTCATGCCCTTCGATACCCTATCGGGAGACGTTCTATGGCCATGACCTCAAGCCGTCCTTACATGATTCGAGCGCTCTATGAGTGGATCGTGGATAACGGCTGCACCCCCTATATCCTGGTGGATGCCCAGGGGCAAGGCGTTGAAGTGCCTCAGCAGCACGTCAATAAAGACGGGCAGATTGTACTCAATATCAATCCGACGGCAGTCAAAGACCTGTTCATCGGTCTGGAGCAGATCAACTTCAATGCCCGCTTTGGCGGCATACCGACGGATCTGGTGATCCCCTGTGGCTCAGTACTGGGTATTTATGCCCGGGAGAATGGCCAGGGCATGGTATTCGAGCATGAGCCCAATCCCGAGCCTCCCAAGCCGGATTCCGAACCGAAGAAAGACGCGCAAAAACGGCCCAACCTCAAGGTCGTCAAATAAGGGGCGACGGCCCCTTTTATATAACCTAAGTTGATTAACAGTATTCGTTTATCGCGAATACTTCTTTGCGGCACTCGTCCCAAAGCTGGATACTGTACGTACTCTCTAATAACAAGCAGTAGCAGGAGTACGTAAATATGGCTATGTTGCAGCACACCCTGGGTATCTTCACCAACCCCGATCGCGAGTGGCAGCGGATACGCAGCGACAACGAATCGTTCCTGCGGGTTTATCTACGTCACGTTCCCTTGATGGCACTGATACCCTGTATCGCGGGCTATTTCGGAGTGACCGAAGTGGGCTGGAGCGTGGGTAGCGGCGGTGTGGTGAAATTGACCAGCCAGAGTGCCTTGCTCATGGCCGGAGCGGCCTATTTCGCTCAGCTTATTGCCATTTATGTCCTGGGCGAGTACATCAATTGGATGTCGCGCAGTTTTGGTGTGGCCGACGAAGCCAATCGTCGCCACTATGAAGGGACGGCGCTGGCGGTCTATTCGGCCATTCCCATGATGCTCGCCGGTGTTGCGCTGGTATACCCACAGCTGTGGCTGGTGGTATCGGTGTACATTCTGGCGGCGTGCTACTCCGTCTATCTGATTTATGAAGGTATTCCCATCCTGATGAATATCCCGAAAGAACGGGGCTTCATTTACGCCAGTTCGGTGATCACCGTAGGCTTGGTGCTCGCGGTCGTGGTGATGGTGAGCACCGTGATCGTCTGGAGTTCAGGGGCGGGACCGGTCTACATCAGCTGATTTTCCGGCGAGACTGATTCGCTTATCCGACAGAAGGCAGCCTCAGGGCTGCCTTCTGCGTTTGTTGCAGTAATTTGACAAATTTATGGCAGCCTGTCACAGGACTGTCATATTGGGTGGGTAGAGTGCATCTCAGGTGGAAATGACCCAGATAAGGGCATTTCATGTCACTGAACGACAAATCACTGTTTCAGAGGAGCGCTCTATGAACGCCATCAAATTCTTTAAAGGCCTGGCTCTGGCCGGCTCAATGACCTGCGCCATGGCGCAAGCGGACGTCGATCCCAATCTGCCGGATTACGAGGCGGTTTCAGGCGTATCCGGTAATGTGAACAGCATCGGTTCCGATACCCTGAATAACCTCATGACCCTCTGGGCCGAGGAGTTCGCCAAGTTCTATCCCAACGTCAATATCCAGATCCAGGGTGCCGGTTCTTCGACCGCTCCGCCGGCGCTGACTCAGAATACTGCCAACTTTGGTCCCATGAGCCGCGAAATGAAGGCCTCCGAGATTCGTGCTTTTGAGCAAGCTCACGGTTACAAGCCGACTGCGGTTCCGGTAGCGGTGGACGTTCTGGCGGTCTACGTCAACAAAGACAACCCCATTGAAGGTCTCACGATTCCTCAGGTAGACGCCATGTTCTCGGTGACCCGTCGCTGTGGCTATTCAGAGGACATTACCCGTTGGGGCCAACTGGGCCTGGACGGTGAGTGGGAAAATCGTGACCTGGGCCTGTACAGCCGTAACGCGGTGTCCGGTACCTACGGTTACTTCAAGGACAATGCCCTGTGCGGGGGCGACTACAAGCCCGGCATTAACGAGCAGCCCGGTTCTGCCTCGGTTGTTCAGGGTGTGAGCGAATCGCGTAACGGTATCGGCTATTCAGGTATTGGCTACATGACTTCTGGCGTGCGTGCAGTACCGCTGGCCCGTGCCGAAGGCGAAGAGTTCGCCGCTCCCAACGCCGAAAACGCCTCGAATGGCAGCTACCCTCTGGCCCGCTTCCTGTATGTGTACGTCAACAAGCACCCGAACCGCCCCCTGGATCCCATGCAGGCTGAGTTCCTGAAAATGGTAATCTCCAAGCAGGGTCAGGAAGTGGTAGTGCGTGACGGTTACATTCCGCTGCCGGCCTCAGTGTCCAAGCGGGTGACCGAAGAGCTGGGTCTGTAAACACAGACTCCGCCGGGTGGCACTTGCCGCCCCGATCGACCCGGAAAGGGACCCTGGGTTTATGATCCGTCAACTGGTTTAGGGACAATCAAAAGGGACACCGCCGCGGGGCGGAGGGTCCCTTTTGTCATGTGACTGTAACAAAAATGTCATCTAGCGCTGTTAGCATGCACGCGCTTTCGTCGAAGTCCTCTGATTGGGGGTTCGACCGAGATTCTCCAGCTCAGGATTGATGCACTATGTCAGAGCGACCTTCCACCCCGGATGCCCGGGGAAGCTTGATGCCGAATGCGGAGCAACGTGCTCGTCTGCGCAAGGTACGCAAATTCAAGGACGGCCTGTCCCGCTACGGAGTCGGCACTGCCGGTATGATGGTGGTTGGCGCCCTGGCGCTGATTTTCATCTACCTGTTCTCGGAAGTGGCGCCGTTACTGCGCAGCAGCAGTATCGAGCCGACTGCCGACTACCCCTTCGCACTGACCAGCGAGGCCGATCCGTCCGCCCACCTCGTGCTCGAGCGGTACGAGGAGATGGGGGCATCGTTCAGCGAGGCCGGGCAGGTGCACTTCTTTAACGTTGATTCTGGGCTCGCCCTCAAAACCTTTGAGGTTCCTCGC
>NZ_DFTP01000055.1:0-19892 GCF_002381585.1 Marinimicrobium sp. UBA4209 | reverse complement strand
CGGCCACGGCGGTTGATACCAGTGTGCCGAATCAGCAGCTGGTGGCCTACGGTTTCTCCGATGGCTCGGTATCTGTCGTCCAGGAGACCTATAGCCTCAGCTATCCCAATGACCAGCGGCTGGTGACCCCGGGGCTGGATTACCCACTGGGTGAGGAACCCGTCACGCTGGACGAGCAGGGCCGCGCCTTGCGCGAAGTCGCCGTGCAAAGCACGGATGCCGGCATGATGGTTGCCGGCGTCACTGAAGACAATCAGATCCTTGTGGGGCGTTACCGGATGAACCAGGGTCTGTTCGGCAACGGCGGTAGCGTATCCGGTGATAGCTATTCCGTGCCCTCACTACCCGGTGGTGCCCAGGTGGAACACTTGATCGTCGATGCCACTGGGCGTTTTTTGGTGGTCGCGGACGATCGGGAACAACTGCATTTTTACCATGTCGAGCGCGCTGAAGATGCCCGGTTGATCGAGACGCTTCCCACCGAGCGTGGCCAGGTGAACGCTCTGGAGTTTCTGGTCGGTACGCTGTCGGTGATCATCGGCACGGACCAGGGGTCGGTCAGCCAGTGGTTTATCATTCGGGACGATAACAATCAATTCCATCTGACGCCGGTGCGGGACTTTGGCTCCATGCCGGGCTCGGTGACCACTATCGCACCGGAATATACCCGAAAAGGTTTCGCGGCCGGTGACGACCAAGGCAATGTCGGCCTTTTCTACGGGACATCGTCGAGCACCCTGGTGATCGAGTCGGTCACGGATCAGCCCATTTCGCAACTGGCATTGTCGCCCATTAACGGCCGCTTGTTGGCGCTGGATAATGACCAGCGGTTGCATATAGCCTCGGTCTGGAATGAGCATCCGGAAATCTCCATGAGCTCACTCTGGCAGAAGGTCTGGTATGAAGGCCGACAGCAGCCCGAGTACGTCTGGCAGGCTTCCTCTGGCGCGGATGACTCCGAGGCGAAAATGAGCCTGGTGCCGTTGTCTATCGGTACGCTCAAAGCCGCTTTCTACGCGATGCTGTTTGCCATCCCTCTGGGTGTGATGGGCGCCATTTACACCGCCTACTTCATGACCCCCAAGCTGCGTGGCGTGGTCAAACCCACCATTGAGATCATGGAAGCCCTGCCGACGGTCATTTTGGGTTTTCTTGCCGGTCTATGGTTGGCACCGTTTCTGGAAAATCACCTGCCAGCGGTATTCAGTATTCTGATTTTCCTGCCGGTCACCATGTTGGCCGTAGGGTTGTTGTGGAGCCGGTTGCCATCGGCGATTCGCAGCAACGTCCCGGAAGGTTGGGAGGCCGCCATTCTGATCGTCCCCATTCTGTTGACCGGATGGGCCTGTATCGCGGTCAGTCCGCACGTCGAAGTGTGGTTCTTTGATGGCAGCATGCGCCAATGGCTGACCAACAACAATATTGACTACGATCAGCGCAACGCACTGGTCGTGGGTATTGCCATGGGCTTTGCGGTGATTCCCACCATTTTCTCGATCGCCGAAGACGCGGTGTTCAATGTGCCCCGCCATTTGACCCAGGGGTCTCTGGCCCTCGGGGCAACCCGCTGGCAGACCGTAATAGGTGTGATTCTGCCCACCGCCAGCCCGGGTATCTTCTCGGCGGTGATGATGGGCTTTGGTCGTGCAGTGGGTGAAACCATGATTGTGTTGATGGCCACCGGCAACAGCCCGGTGCTGAACTTCAATATATTCGAAGGTATGCGCACCCTGTCCGCCAACGTGGCGGTGGAGCTGCCGGAAACCGCCATTGGCAGCACGCACTTCCGGGTGTTGTTCCTCGCCGCTCTGGTGCTGTTGGCCCTGACATTTGTGGTCAACACTCTGGCCGAAGTCGTTCGCCAGCGTTTGCGTAAACGCTACAGCAACCTGTAACCATTGGGAGCCTGATTGATGAAAGCCTGGTTTAAAAGTGGTGCCCCCTGGGTATGGCTGAACGGCGGTGCCGTGGCGCTGTGTATGATTATGGTTGTGGGCCTGTTGGGGCTGATTGCCGTTCGCGGTTTTGGCCATTTCTGGCCCGCTGATCTGGTGCAGATGTCGGTGCTGGATCGCGATGGCGACCGACAGGAAGTATTGGGAGAACTGGTCCGTAAGGAAGTCATTCCCGCGCGAGTGGCGCGTACCAATGGCTACACCGTGGGCGAGGATGTCCCTCTGGTGACCCGCTATCTGATCAAACAGGGTAATCGGGATCTCGGTAGCGATTTTCAGTGGTACCTGGATGTGGGCATGGGTGAGTGGCACTACCCGGAAAATGCCATTGTGGTTGAACGTCGCGAGTGGGGTAACTTTTACGGTTTCCCGGTGGCGTTGAAAGAACACGGCGAAGTGATCAGCCGCCTGGGCGATGAGGATTTCTGGCCAGAGGTGGAAGCCCGGGTCGAGCGCAGCGTGGATCTGCACAACGAAATCCGTCGCAAGGAAAAGGTGGAGATTGGCAGCATCAACCACAAGCTGGAACGGCTGCGCCTGGAGCGTCGCCGCCTTGAGCTGCAGGGTGTTTCGCCGGAAGAAATGGCGCAGGCCGAAGAGCAGTTTGCGGTCGAGCGAGAGGCATTGAACGAAGAGTACCGCCGAATCAAGGCGGAGCGCGACGCGATTTATGAGCAGATCGAGCGGGACAGCTTTGATGTTGAAACCGTCAACGGAATGGAAAAAACCATTCACCTGCATAACATCGTGCGGGTTACCCGCTCCAACCACCTGGGTGTGTTTGGCAAGCTGGCACACTACATGGACCGGTTCTGGGAGTTCCTGACCGAAGAGCCCCGCGAGGCCAATACCGAAGGCGGGATTTTCCCGGCCATCTTCGGCACCGTCACCATGGTGATTGTGATGTCGATCATGGTTACCCCGCTGGGCGTGCTGGCCGCCATTTACCTGCGCGAGTACGCCCGTCAGGGCACGGTACTGAAGCTGATCCGCATTTCGGTGTACAACCTGGCCGGTGTGCCTTCAATTGTATACGGGGTGTTTGGTCTGGGTTTCTTTGTGTACTTCCTGGGGGGCAGCATTGATGAGCTGTTTTTCCCCGCGTCCTTACCGGCCCCGACCTTTGGTACGCCGGGTTTGTTCTGGGCGTCTCTGACTCTGGCCCTGTTGACCCTGCCGGTGGTGATTGTTTCCACCGAAGAAGGCCTGGCGCGTATTCCCAGCACCATCCGTCAGGGCAGTCTGGCCCTGGGGGCGACCAAGTCGGAGACCCTGTGGAAGGTGGTGGTGCCTCTGGCCACGCCTGGCATGATGACCGGCCTGATTCTGGCCATCGCCCGTGCCGCCGGTGAAGTGGCACCATTGATGCTCGTCGGTGTGGTCAAGCTGGCACCGAGCCTGCCCATTGATGGCAACTACCCGTACATTCATCTGGATCAGAAGATCATGCACCTCGGGTTCCATATTTATGACGTCGGCTTCCAGAGTCCGAACGTTGAAGCCGCTCGCCCCCTGGTTTACGCGACGGCGCTGACGCTGGTGTTGTTGATCATTATTCTGAACCTTACAGCCATCAAAATTCGTAACACGCTGCGCGAGAAGTATCGCAGCGCCTCTGATTGATCGCGGGAGCCTAGCATGTTAGAAGACACTACCAAGCAAAGCGGGTCATCAACGGCACCCGACCACCAAGCACACGTGGGCGCGCCCCGCCCTCAGACACAGGGTAATGCCATGGCATTGGAAGACGAGACCATCAAGCTCGAGGTCAATAATCTGAATTTGTACTACGGGGATAATCGTGCCCTGAAAGACATCAACCTGAAGATTCCCGAAAAGAAGGTAACCGCCTTTATCGGACCTTCCGGCTGCGGTAAGTCGACGCTGCTGCGCTGTTTCAACCGGATGAATGACCTGGTGGATATCTGCCGCATCGAAGGCGAGATCCTGATGGATGGCAGCAATATGTACGACAAGAAAGTCGACGTGGCCGAGCTGCGTCGTCAGGTGGGTATGGTATTCCAGAAGCCCAACCCATTTCCGAAATCCATTTATGAAAATGTCGCCTATGGCCTGCGTCTGCAGGGCGTAAAGTCCCGCCGGGTTCTGGATGAAGTGGTGGAGAAGTCCCTGCGCGGCGCTGCCCTGTGGGAAGAAGTCAAAGACCGGCTGCACGACAACGCCTTTGGTCTGTCCGGTGGTCAGCAGCAGCGTCTGGTCATCGCCCGCGCCATTGCCATTGAGCCGGAAGTGATTTTGCTGGATGAGCCGGCGTCGGCATTGGACCCGATTTCAACACTGAAAATTGAAGAGCTGATCTACGAGCTCAAAGATCAATACACCATTGTGATTGTGACCCACAATATGCAGCAGGCGGCCCGGGTTTCGGACTATACTGCGTTCATGTACATGGGCGATCTGATCGAGTTTGGTGACACCGATTCGCTGTTTACCAACCCGACCAATAAGCAAACCGAAGATTATATTACCGGCCGGTACGGCTAAGAGGAGCACTCATTATGGTCATGGATATCAAATCCCATACGCATCATATTTCTCAGCAGTACAATCTTGAGCTGGATGAAATCAAGACCAAGCTGTCCGAGATGGGTGGACTGGCTCAACGTCAGGTTAATGATGCCATACAGGCGCTGATTGATGCCGATGCCGAGACCGCCGAGCGGGTGGTTCGGGAAGATGATCACGTCAATGACATGGAGCTGGATATTGACGAAGACTGCGTTCGCATTCTGGCGCGTCGCCAGCCAGCGGCCAGTGACCTGCGTCTCGTTATCGCGGTTACCAAAGCCATCACGGACCTGGAGCGGGTGGGTGATGAGGCGAGCAAAATCGCCCGGCAAGCTATCGCCCTTAGCGGTGACGGCTCCACACCGCGCGGGTACGTTGAAGTGCGCCACATCGGTGGCCATGTCTCGCGCATGTTGAGTGACGCACTGGATGCGTTTGCTCGTCTGGATATCGACCTGGCACTACGGGTGGTGGAAACGGACAACACCGTGGATATGGAGTACAACTCCGCCATGCGGGAAATGCTGACCTTCATGATGGAGGACCCTCGCAATATTTCCCGTGCCCTGAACATCATGTGGAGTCTGCGCGCCCTGGAGCGGATCGGTGATCACGCCCGAAACCTGGCCCAGTACGTGGTGTATCTGGTGAAGGGTGAAGATGTGCGCCACGAATCCTATGACGAGATTCAGGAGCAGATCCAGGACGACAACGAGTAGTGTTCAGCTCGCCAGGGCCTGCAGTATCCACAGGCCCAGCGTGACCGTCACCAACCCGAAAACCGTGGACTGGACGATCATGGTGGCCGCCAGGGAGGCATTACCGCCCATGGCCCGCACCATGACAAAACTGGCGGTAGCCGTGGGCGACGCGGCCAGCAGAAAGACCACCGCCAGCGCCTGACCCTCCAGCCCCAGAGCCAAGGCGATCAGGACACCGACCAGGGGCGAAACAATCAGCTTCCAGGTGGTGGCCGCCAGGGCGCCACCGCCCACTTGCCGTAATGACTTCAGATCCAGCGCGCCGCCCACACACAGCAGGGCCAGTGGCAGGCTCATCTCACCCAGATAGTTACCCGCCCGTTGAACGGGCTCGGGCATGGGGCCTTCAATCCAACCGTAGAACAGTCCGGCGACAATGCCGATGATCAATGGGTTGCTCACCACACCCGAGAACACGCCCCGCATGCCTCGCCGGCTGTCCAGGTCCCGGTTGAGCGCAATGACCGACAGTACGTTATAGAGCACGATGGTGATGGCGATGGGTAGGGCGGCCATGGCCACGCCGCTTTCTCCGTAGGCATTGGCGCAGTAGGCCAGACCGATGATCACCAGGTTGCCCCGGAACGCCGCCTGGGCCAGGACGCCCCGGTCCCGCCGGTCGCGCACAAAACCGTCCGCCGTGAGCAGACTCAACAGAAAAATGGCGATCGCTCCGGCTACTACCGCGAACAGGATGCGGCCGTCGGCGGCGGCACCAAAGTCGGTGGTGGCGCTGCTGAAAAACAACAGTACCGGCAAGCCCACCGCAAATACCAGGCGCGATGCCGTGTTGATGAAGGTCTCATCAATCATCCCGATGCGGCGTAACACCGCACCAAGAATCACCATCAGGAAAATCGGTGTGGTGACCGAGAGTGAGAACAGGAATGTCGATAGCAAATTGGTGCTGTCCAAGAGCGCTCTCCGGGTTGAGAACGAAAAAAGCCCGACATGACTGCCGGGCTCTACAGACTACCACGCTATCTAATCGACCCGCTTACTTCGGGACGTCAAACGGGAAGTAGTCTTTCGCGTTGTTGAAGCTGATGTCCTGAATCATGCTGCCGACCATTTTCAGGTCATTGGGTACCGTACCGGCGGCCATATCATGGCCGAGGATACGGCACAGCAGGCGCCGGAAGTACTCGTGGCGGGAGTAACTCAGGAAGCTGCGGCTGTCGGTCAGCATCCCCACAAACCGGCTCAACAGGCCCAACTGGCTCAGGGCTTCGATCTGGCGCTTCATGCCGTCCAACTGATCCAGGAACCACCAACCGCTACCAAACTGCATCTTGCCGGCGGCCGAGCCATCCTGGAAGTTGCCGATCATGGTGGCGATCATCTCATTATCGCGCGGGTTCAGATTGTACAGAATGGTTTTGGCCAGGCGGTCGTCGTTGTCCAGACGGCCGAGGAATTTCGACAGCGGCTTGGCGTAGTTGTGGTCGCCAATGGAGTCGAAACCGGTATCCGGGCCCAGATCGCGGAACAGCCGCGGGTTGTTGTTGCGGATGGCGCCAATGTGGTACTGCTGGACCCAGCCTTTCTCGTGGTCCTGACGGGCGAACTCCACCAGCATCGCCGAGTAGAACTTGTCCAGCTCGGTCTGGTCGAGGTCCTTGCCGCCGCGCACTTTGGCGAAAATCGCCTTGATTTCAGCGTCGGTATAGTCTTCGGCGTGGACGGTTTCCAACCCGTGATCCGACAGGCGGCAACCCTGCTCATGGAAGAAGTCGTGACGCTTCTGCAGGGCGCTCATCAGGTCGTCGTAAGTGCTGATCTGTACGTCAGCCACTTCCCCGAGCCGATCCAGGTAGGTGTTGTAACCCTGGGTATCTTCGGCGGCCATGGCCTTGTCCGGGCGCCAGGTGGGCAGCACATTGGTGTTGAAATTGCTGTCCGCGGCGATGGACTGGTGATGGCGCAGGTCGTGGGTCGGGTCATCGGTGGTGCAAATGACCTTCACATTGGCCTGGGTGATCAGGCCCTTGGCGCTGAATTCCGGCGTCGCCAGCAGTTCGTTGCACTGGTCCCACACCTCGCGGGCATTTTCGCCGCTGAGCAGCTTGTCGGTGATGCCGAAAGGCTTCTTCAGTTCCAGGTGGGTCCAGTGATACAGCGGGTTGCGCAGGGTATTCGGTACGGTTTCGGCCCAAGCCTGAAATTTCTCCCAGTCGCTGGCATCACCGGTGCAGTACTTTTCGCTGACACCATTGGAGCGCATCGCTCGCCATTTGTAATGGTCACCCGCCAGCCAGACCTCGGACAGATTCTTGAACTGTTTATTTTCGCCGATCTGATCCGGGGGGAGGTGGCAGTGGTAGTCAATGATCGGCATGTCTTTGGCGTAATCGTGGTACAACGCCTTGGCCTGCTCGGTGTCGAGCAAAAAATCGTCGTGTATAAAAGTCATTCTCACAATTCCTCTCAACACACAAAAGCCGTCACCGGGTGCCGGGCAGACCCCAATGTCGGTTGTGCAGCTGGTTTAGGCAGCGCCCACAGCGAGAACCGGAGTCCGGCCCCAAAACGCGCTGTACTGCTTGCATACTGCCAGGGTTGATTTATTGTGCGATGGTGTCCACCGCGTTTTGTCCCGGGATCACTCAGTGGGCCCGGCGCCGCTTATGATGCGGATCAGGGTCAGTTTACCTCCTGAGTGAGCAAATATAAACAGTCATTGTTCGGGGTGGTGTACGGCTGTAAGTGCTTGCTAACATCGAAGCCCAATTATATCAATGTTGTGGTCATCATGAAATAAAGGGGTGCTATTTCACCAATAGTGAAATTCTTGCGCGGCTCCCCCGGTCTCTGGGCCTTTAGCCCCGGGGGAGTGGCGTCTGTTGCTGGCTTTAACAGGGGCCGCCCGGGGGTATACAATTCAGGGCTAACCATCCAAGTGTCTGTGGCCCCGGGTGGGGCTGGCGCTTAACAGGAGAGTCAATTATGGCCCGCACGCCTTCCAATATGCTTCCTCTGGGCACTGAGCTGCCCGATACCACTTTGCCCGATCCCGCCGGGGAGACCTGGAAACTGAGCCAGCGCATGGGCGATAAGGGGCTGGTGGTGATGTTCATCTGTAACCACTGCCCGTTTGTCCTGCATATTGCGCCGTTCCTGGAAACACTCAACGACCGGCTCAATGAAATGGGCATCCGCTGTATCGCCATCAGCTCCAACGATGTCAAGGAGTACCCGGCGGATTCTCCGGAAAAAATGGCTCAATTTGCCAAGGAGTACAAACTGGCGTTCCCGTACCTCTACGACGAAACCCAACGGGTGGCCAAATCCTTTGATGCGGCCTGTACCCCGGATTTCTACCTGTTTGACCGGAATAAGCGGTTGGTTTACCGGGGCCAACTGGACGACAGCCGTCCGGGCAATGATATTCCGGTGACCGGGAAAGACCTGCTGGCGGCGGCTGAGTTGGTCGCCAGAGGTGAGCAGCCCCCCGAAGATCAGCAGCGTCCCAGCCTGGGCTGCAATATCAAGTGGAAATCCTGATTTTCAAATAAGAAAATCAATCCGCATGTTAAATTCTGTGTCAGGAGGGACGAATCCGGCGTCCCTCTCTCTCCGTCCCTGGGGTACAGCCGGATTTGCCGTTTGCCCAAATCGGCTTTGTTTTACGCGCCAAGAGCGCGCCTTCAGAAATTGAAGATCAGTCCCCCCTTTTTTTACGCCATCTGTGGCAAATGTCGCCAGACTTTTCACTTCTTACCTTAGCGACTTTTTCTTCTTTGCAATTTGTGATCTCCCTCTCGTCCCGCAAGCCCTTCTGCATTTTTCCCTGAAGCGCTGTCGATATACTTTTTGGTGAGTGGACGCTTTGGCCTCGGTCAGAGCCGGAAACTCGAAGAAGTATAAGACTGACGCTGCATACACAGTGGTATTCGGTAGGGACTGGTGAGTATTTCAGGTCCGGTATGCGGTGCGCTATTCCTTGATATTTTTCTCGCATAAAAACCCGGAAAGGAGATAATTTCCCATGACGTTTTCAAAGATAAAAACAATCAGTGGCGCTTTTTTGTTGGCCGCCGGATTAATGGTGGCCCCGATCACCCAGGCTCAATCCGTTCAATGCGATTATCTGGTTCAAAGTGATTGGGGCGCTGGCGCCATTGCGAGCATCCAGATTACCAATAACGACACCTCGGCGATCAATGGTTGGCAGGTGAGTTGGGAGTATGAGCACAGCACCATTACCAACCTTTGGAATGCCGAACTGGAGGGTTCCAATCCCTACAGTGCGACCAACCTTAGCTGGAATCAGTCGATCCAGCCGGGGCAGTCGATTGAATTTGGATTTCAGGTGAGTCAGAACGGCGACGCGGAAGTGCCGGAGCTGTCGGGTGCTCTCTGTGGTGGGGCGAGCTCGTCCAGCAGCTCGTCGGTTTCGTCGAGTTCCAGTAGCTCGCAATCCTCATCGAGTAGTTCGGTCAGTAGCTCGTCCAGCAGTAGTTCCTCCGTTTCGTCGAGCGCTTCCAGTTCGTCCAGCTCCTCTGTGAGCGACCCCGGGGGGCTGACGGCCGTGGAGCTGACCGAGCAAATGGGCGTGGGCTGGAATGTCGGCAACTCCCTGGACGCCATTGGCGGTGAAACCGCCTGGGGGAATCCCGAAATTACCCGGGAGCTGATCGATAGGGTAAAAGCCGCGGGTTTCGACACGCTTCGGGTGCCGGTAGCCTGGAGTCAGTTCTCCGATACCGAAAATTTCATCATCGAGGAGAGTTGGAAAAACCGGGTAGAGGAAGTGGTCAACTACGCGCTGGACGCGGACCTGTATGTGATCATGAACATCCACTGGGACGGTGGCTGGATGCAGCCGACCTACGCGGATCAGGAGTATGTCAACAATCGTCTGGCCATCATGTGGACCCAGATAGCCGAGCACTTTGAGGCCTACGATCATCGACTGCTGTTTGCCGGTACCAATGAGGTAATGGTCGAAGGCGATTACGGGACGCCAACCGAGGAGTACTACACCGTCCAGAACAGCTTCAATCAGACCTTTGTCGACACCGTGCGCGCGACCGGTGGCAACAACGCGGATCGTTATCTGGTGGTTCAGGGGTTCAATACCAACATTGATCACACCGTGAACTTCGCCGAGATTCCCGAGGATACGGTCAGTGATCGGCTGTTGATGGAGGTGCATTACTATGACCCCTACAACTTTACGTTGAACGAAAGCAGCAACATTACCCAGTGGGGTTCGATCGCAACCGACCCGAATGTCACCGAAACCTGGGCCAATGAGTCCTACGTGGATAACCAGTTCCAGCGGATGCAGACGAACTTCATCGACCAGGGTGTCGGGGTCATTCTGGGTGAATATGGCGTTATTTCACGGCAGAATGTCGAAGGTCACGATACCTATCGGCGCTATTGGAATGAATACATTACCCAGTCAGCGCTTGATCACGGTATGGTGCCAGTCTATTGGGACAATGGCTATGCAGGAAACGGCGGTTTCGCACTGTTTGATCGCTACAGTGGCAGCGTCATTGAGCCGGAGCTGGTGGAGGTGCTGGTAGGGGCTTCCGACTGACCGCATCGTCAGTAAACCCGCACCGAAAAGCCGAGCGCAGGCAATGCGTTCGGCTTTTTTTGTTGTTGAGGGGCAAATTTCACCCAAATGGGGTATGCGGTTTGAAGCTGTGACGCATAAAATTGTCTACAAAACCGACACAATGCGGAGCATCAAAGATGACGACTTGGGGATATATCAAAGCAGTAAGCCTTCTCAGCCTGCTGGCGCTGTCCGGCTGTGTGGCCGAGGATGATGAAGGAGAAGATACCCGTGAGCTGGATAGTTCCGGCGGTGGTAGCTGTTCGTTCCAGGAGTTGGTGACAGCCTCTGACCGGGATGCGGCCAACGCTTGTGGGACACAGGTATCGACCCAGTTTCTGGCGGCGGATGCCTACTATCAGCAGGCACTGGAGCTCTGTGCTGAGGGTTACCAAAGTGAGGCCGAGGAGGTCTATGGTAACTATGAAATTCAGGTGAGCTATGCTCGTGACGTAGCGGCCGGATTTGATTGCGGCAGCGGCTCCACCGGTGGCGGTGGCGGTGGCGTAAGCGTTGAAGACCCCAGCGAACAGATTTACTACAACCTCTGTGTCGGACAGACCACCGATACCATCTATGCGAGTTGTTATGGACCGGTTCAGTACGGCGATAATGACTGCGGCCCGAACACTGACGGTGTCTCCTACAGCTACCTGACCAAGTATGACTCCCGATCAGAGTGCATTAACGAGCGGGATGACTACCTACGAAACTTCTAGCCCGGACCATCTCCAATGAAACGCCTGGTTACGCTGGTTACCGTTGTATTTATTGGTGTGAGCGCTTTCAGCGTGGTGCGAGCCTTGTATCAGGGAGGTGACGAGCGCGCAGGGACGCCGCTGCTCAAGGTCCCGGTTGAATCACTATCGGAACGACCGGGTCGCGGGACCTCGGCGCGGAGCGCAACCGCTCCGGTCGAGGCACCCAGGGAGGACGCGCAGGCGAGCCGGTCAGATGCGGTGCCGGAAGAGCGTCGGCGCCTCCACGACGATCTGAGTTTGGGAATCGCGCTGGGGTTCACGCGCGAAGAGGCGCTGGCGCTGATTCAACAGACCGACCTGGAACAGCTTGAGGCCTTCTTTTCACAGCGCTCTCATATTACCGCTGACTGGCTGAATCGGCAGGGACTGGGTGTTGAGCATCTGCGCGAACTTTACGCCCGCTGGGCGGCGGGAACCCCTCCAGAACTCGCCCCGGATAACCCGGGGGCGCTGATATTCAGCCGTTATCGCTCGGGTCAGGACGGCAGCCCCTTCCGAGCCCAGAACCGCTTCAGCGTGCAAGACCGGACGGTCTATCTGCACTACCAGGTGCCGACTGAGTACCAGCAGGCGTCGGTGATCATTCGGTGGGCGCGAGAGGACCAGCCGGGCCTGTCCCACTTTGACTACCATCCGTTGACGGACCATACCGGGTTGCGACAGGAGGCCTGGGTGCGTCCCCGGCAGGGATGGGAGCCCGGCACCTATCGGGTCGAGATTTATGGTGCCGAGCCTTCGCTGCCCCTCATCGCGCAGCGGGACTACGAGGTGTTGCCCTGAAGGGCGCTCGCGGTTGAGCGCCCCCCTTAACGTTGCAAGTAACTACTCGCCTTTCTTCTCCCGCTCAATCGCCCGATAGGCGATATCCTTACGGTAGAAAACCCCGTCCCACTGGATGCGATCGGCCAGGGCGTAGGCGCGCTGCTGCGCTTCGCTGACAGTATTGCCCAGGGCGGTGGCACACAACACCCGGCCGCCGCTGGTGACGACTTTACCGGAGGCGGTCTTGGTGCCGGCGTGGAATACGCGCTCACCGGGGGTCTCTTCGGTAGGGAGACCGCTGATTTCGTCGCCCTTGTTATAGCTGCCCGGGTAACCACCGGCGGCGAGCACGACGCCGACCGCGGCGCGCTCGTCCCAGTCGGTGTGGGCCTGATCGAGTTTGCCGTCCAGTGCGATCTGGCACAGCTCGGCCAGGTCGGATTTGAGGCGCAGCATGATCGGTTGGGTTTCGGGGTCGCCGAACCGGCAGTTGTATTCGATCACTTTCGGCTGGCCGTCCGGGGTGATCATCAGGCCGGCGTACAGGAAGCCGGTGTAGGGGTTGCCTTCGGCGGCCATGCCCTCCACGGTCGGTACAATCACCTGCTGCATGATGCGCTCGTGCACCTCGGGGGTGACCACCGGGGCCGGGGAGTAGGCGCCCATGCCGCCGGTGTTGGGGCCGGTATCGCCTTCACCCACACGCTTGTGGTCCTGGCTGGTGGCCATGGGCAGAATATGTTTGCCGTCCACCATGACGATAAAGCTGGCTTCTTCACCGGTGAGAAATTCTTCGATCACCACGCGGCAACCGGCGTCCCCAAAGGCATTGCCGGAGAGCATGTCACGCACGGCGTCCTGGGCCTGATCCAGGGTTTCCGCCACGATCACGCCTTTACCGGCGGCCAGGCCGTCGGCTTTGACCACGATGGGCGCACCTTTCTCTTCCAGGTAGGCCAGGGCGGGCTCCACCTCGGTGAAGGTCTGGTAATCCGCGGAGGGGATCTGGTGCCGGGCCAGGAAGTCTTTGGTAAAGGCCTTGGAGCCTTCCAACTGGGCGGCGCCCTTGGTGGGGCCGAAGCAGGGCAGATCGCGCTCGGCGAAGTAGTCCACCACGCCTTCGACCAGCGGCGCTTCCGGGCCGACGATGGTCAGCGCCACGTCATTGTGCTGGGCGAACTCTGCCAGAGCCGGAAAATCCAGCACGTCGATATCCACGTTGACCAGGTTTTTCTCCAGGGCCGTGCCGGCGTTGCCGGGGGCCACAAACACTTTGTTGACCTTGGGGCTCTGGGCCGCCTTCCAGGCGAGGGCGTGTTCACGTCCGCCGCCGCCGATGACCAGTAGGTTCATGCTTTAGACCTTTCGTGGTTTGGATTGACTTGAGTTACGGCGGATGCGGCCTTTGGCCTTATCCGCCCTACGGCCGAGCGCAGCGGTATAAATCCGCGTAGGGCGGATAAGCCGAAGGCGCATCCGCCGTTGCCGATTAATGCCGGAAATGGCGCATGCCGGTGAATACCATGGCGATGTTGTGCTCGTCGGCGGCGGCGATCACTTCCTCGTCGCGCATGGAGCCGCCGGGCTGAATCACCGCGGCAATGCCGGCGGCACCGGCGTTGTCCAGGCCGTCGCGGAACGGGAAGAAGGCGTCTGAAGCCATCACCGAGCCCTTCACTTCCAGGCCGGCGTGCTCGGCCTTGATGCCGGCGATGCGCGCGGAGTTGACGCGGCTCATCTGGCCGGCACCGACACCGATGGTCTGGTTGTTTTTGGCGTAGACGATTGCGTTGGATTTCACAAACTTGGCGACCTTCCAGGCAAACAGCAGATCGCGGATTTCCTGCTCGTTAGGGGCGCGCTTGGTGACCACTTTCAGGTCCGACTCGGCTACCATGCCGTTGTCGCGATCCTGCACCAGCAGGCCGCCGTTGACGCGCTTGTAATCCAGCCCGCCGATGCGCTCGATGCCCCACTGGCCGCAGGCCAGCAGACGGACGTTTTTCTTGGCGGCCACGACCTGTACGGCCTCATCGGACACGGTGGGGGCGATGATCACTTCTACAAACTGACGCTCGACAATGGCTTGGGCGGTGGCACCGTCCAGCTCGCGGTTGAAGGCGATGATGCCACCAAAGGCGGATTCCGGATCGGTGGCAAAGGCTAGGTCGTAAGCGTCTTTCAGGTTGGCCGCGGTCGCCACGCCACAGGGGTTGGCGTGCTTGACGATCACACAGGCGGGCTGCTCAAAACTTTTCACACACTCCAGGGCGGCGTCGGTGTCCGCCACGTTGTTGTAGGACAGTTCTTTGCCCTGCAACTGCTTGGCGGTGGCGATGCCGGCTTCAGCGGGGTTCTGCTCCACGTAGAAGGCCGCCTTCTGGTGCGGGTTTTCCCCGTAGCGCATTTCCTGGGTTTTCTGGAACTGACTGTTGAAGGTGCGCGGGAAGTGCTCGCTGCCACCCTCGACCTTGCGGCCGAAGTAGTTGGCAATGGCGCCGTCGTAGGCGGCGGTGTGCTCGTAGGCCTTGATGGCCAAGTCAAAACGCAGGTTCAGGCTGGTTTTGCCGTTGTTGGCATCCAGCTCGGCCAGAATGCGCGCATAGTCGCTGGCGTTGACCACGATGTTGACGTGGGCATGGTTCTTGGCGGCGGCGCGGACCATGGTGGGGCCACCGATGTCGATGTTCTCTACGGCATCTTCCAGGGTGCAGCCGGGCTTGGCCACGGTCTGCTCGAAGGGGTAGAGGTTGACCACCACCATGTCGATGGCATTAATGCCGTGTTCGCCCATGACCGCGTCATCCTGCCCGCGCCGGCCGAGAATGCCACCGTGCACTTTCGGGTGCAGGGTTTTGACCCGTCCGTCCATCATCTCAGGGAAGCCGGTGTAGTCAGAGACTTCCACGGCGGGAATGCCGTTTTCCTTGAGCAGGCGGAAGGTGCCGCCGGTGGACAGGATCTCCACACCGCGCTGGTGCAGTGCCTGGGCAAATTCCACAATGCCGGTTTTGTCAGAGACGCTGATCAGCGCACGATTTACGGGTGCTAGGTCGGTGGTCATGGTCGGTGAGTTTCCCCCAATGCCGGTGTCAATTCAGGTGAGTTACAAAAGCAGAGGGGGTGGTTTTATGCCACCCCCTCGGAATTCGGGTTGTCGCGCTCAGAGCAGGTCGTACTGCTTGAGCTTCTTGCGCAGCGTGCCACGGTTCAGCCCCAGCACCTGGGCGGCGCGGGTCTGGTTGTGACGGGTGTACTTGAGGACAATCTCCAACATGGGCGCTTCCACTTCGGCCATCACCATGTTGTACACGTCGCTGACGGGCTGGCCGTCGAGGTTTTGAAAGTAATTCTCCATGGCCTGTTCCACGCAGCCGCGCAGGGACTGTCCGTGAGTGAGCGTGTGGGTGTGGCCCGTATCGCCCAGGGGAGCCAAAAAGTTTTCTGCTGTGTTCATGCCGCTTGATCCTCTTGTTCTATCAGCTGTTCAAAGTACTTCAGAACGCTGTCCAGTTGTTCTTGTGCGTTGTCCATACGGTTAAACGCCTGACGAAACGGGTCGCTACCGGGTACCGTCTGCAAGTACCAGCCCAGGTGCTTGCGAGCGATGCGCGGGCCCAAATAGTCGCCATAAAATCCGTAGAGGTCACGCAAATGACTGCTGAGAATGTCCCTGACTTCAGTCAGTGGCGGTTCGGGGACCGATCTACCAAAACGCAGGTAGTGATCGATTTCCCGAAAAATCCAGGGGCGCCCCTGGGCGGCCCGACCGATCATGACGGCGTTAGCGCCGGTCTGGTCGAGTACCTGTTGCGCCTTGTACGGACTGTCGATATCACCATTGGCAAATACCGGGATGGTTACCGCATCCACCACGGCGGCTATGGTGTCGTATTCCGCTTGGCCCTGATAGCGATCGGCCCGCGTCCGGCCGTGTACGGCCAGGGCCTGAATGCCGATATCCTCCGCCATCCGTGCCACGCGCACCGCATTGCGATTATCCCGGTCCCAGCCGGTGCGTATTTTCAGGGTGACCGGCAGGTTGGTCGCCGCTACCACTGCCTGCAGTATATCGGCCACCAGAGGCTCATCTCTGAGTAGAGCGGAGCCGGCGGCCTTTTTGCACACTTTCTTGGCGGGGCAGCCCATATTGATGTCGATGATCTGGGCGCCGTTGTTCGCGTTGAGTCGGGCGGCGTCGGCCATCATGGCCGGGTCGCCTCCAGCAATCTGTACTGAAATCGGTTCCGCCTCGCCGGCGTGGTCCAGGCGCAGCCGACTTTTGCGGCTGTTCCAAAGGCTTGCATCCGACGTCACCATTTCCGAGACCACCAGGCCGGCACCCAGTTTCCGGCACAGCTGCCGAAAAGGACGATCCGTCACACCCGCCATGGGCGCGAGAATCACCCGGCTGTCTATTTGATGGGTACCGATCCGAAACACGCGACTCACCTGTTCGAGGGTCTCAATGGCCGTAACCGACAGCCCCGGAAAAGGTTGGCTATGATACCCGTTTGGCCCCGGATTGGGAACGAGCAAAACCGCCGAATTGATGTTTTTTTGATCGGTTTTGATTCGCCCCAACAGGCGGGGCCGGGAGGAGGGCCGGTCAGTGGGGGATGTAGGCTCGGTAGTTGACGGCGCTCGGGCCGGGGTCCACCAGCTCCAGTGTCAGGTGGACGGGCTGGTTGCTGGGCATGATGGTGCGACCTGCCAGCTCGCCAGAGAGGTACTCTTCGGGGGTGAATTGACGCGCCGCCACCACCTCGCCATTGAGGTCACTGAACTCCAGCACCAGGCCGGGAAAAGGTTGGTCAAAGCGGGCGGTGTTGAGCAGTATCGCATCGACCATCAAGGCGCCCTCACGCTCCGGGTGATTGCGGACCACCAGGTTGTAGGCGCGGATCTGGCGGCGATCGACCAGTTCGGGCATCTGGCAGCCAATCAGGGGGCATACGGTTGCATAGACGGTGCGGTAGGGCTCCATCCGGCTCCAGCGGTCAAATTGTAGCCAGGCAACCTGAACGAGCAGGGCGACCGCCGCGAGCGCAACCAGCGATGGCCAGAGCCAGCGCCGTCGGCGGGTCTGTCGGTGAGTCCAGTTCATCTCGACCGGCTCGGGGTCGATGTTCATCAGCAGCGCCGAGCGTTCGGGATCGTGGGCGCGCATGCGCTCACCGCCCTGGTAGTCGTCGACCTGCTCGGCATCGCTGCTGGCGAGGTGGAACTTGATGTGTTCTCCAGGGGGTGGAGGTTCCGGCTCGTCCATCAGTTCAAAGTCTGACGGTACGTCCGAGGCGGGCTCGGGGGCCGGTTCGACCCGAACACTGGCGGTCTGCTCTTCCTCTTCTTCGAGCAGGCTCATGGCCCAGGATTCGTCGGTGTCGTCAACAGACTCCGAGGCCCCCTCTTCCTCAGGACGAGGGGTTCGCTCGAACAGTGAGTGCGTGCTGTGCGAGCGGGATTGTTCGCCGACACCAAACGGATCGTCTTCGCTCTCGGGGCGGGACTGATCCATATCATCACTGATCAGAAAGTCATCGTCATCCAGCGCGCTCGACTCCTGGTCGATTCGCGACTGGTCAAAGCGCAGCCCGGTCTCCTTGGGCTTTTGCTCAGCGCGCGGACGCGCCTCTTTCGGCGTAGGGGACGGCGCCTTGGGGGCGGCGGGTTTGCGCTCCGCTTTGGTGGTGGTCGGTCTGTTCTGGGTGGGTTTTTGGGGGGAGCGGCGCACCAGGGCCGGCTCGGCCGCTGGCGCCTGGGCCCCCACCAGATGGTCCCGTGCCTTGAAGATATGCAGGCAGGCCCCACAGCGCACGGCCCCGCGCGCTGACTGTAGCTGCGCCGGGGTGATCCGGAACGACGTCCCGCATTGCGGGCAGCGGGTCACCATGTTAGTCGGGGCCATGATTGTTCAGTGTTCTCCTCACCCGAAACGGGGTCGTTACGGGCGTATTTTGGTGCCGGTCAGTCTCACCCAGCCGTCTTGTTCGGCCACCGGGTCAAAGTCAAACCAGGGGCGATAAGCCGCCATCACGGTTTCGGCTTGATTGGCCAGAATGCCAGAAAGGCAGATCTTGCCGTCAACCCGGGTCATGCGCTGCAGTTGTGGCGCAAGTTCAACCAGAGGGCCGGCAAGAATGTTGGCCAACATGATATCGGCCGTCACCTCGGGGCATCGTCCGGGCAGATAGACCGGCATGGCATTTTCTGGCAGCGCGTTGCGTGCCGCATTGTCCCGCGTGGCGGTAAGCGCCTGGGGATCAATATCCACTCCCGTCACCCGGTCGGCACCGAGCAGCAGCGCCGCAATTCCCAGAATGCCCGAGCCACAACCGAAGTCCACAAGGTCCAGACCGTCGAGCTGCTGTTGGTCGAGCCACTGCAGGCACAAAAACGTGGTGGGATGGGTGCCGGTGCCGAACGCGAGGCCCGGGTCGAGCATCAGGTTGACCTTGTCGGGCTCCGGGGGTTCCTGCCAGCTGGGGCAGATCCACAGGCGTTCGCCACAGCGAATGGCCTGGTAGTGGCTCATCCACTCCCGCTCCCAGTCCTTATCTTCGAGCTGTTCCCAGCGGTGCTCGGGCAGCGGCCGGTTCCAGGCGGAAGCCAGCCGCTCGCTGACCGCACGCGTGTCGATGTCGGCATCGTACAGGCCGGTCAGGCGCACCTGGTCCCACAGCGGGGTTTCCCCCAGTGCGGGCTCCAGAATGGGCTGATCGGCGTTGTCTTCCAGCGTAACCGACACAGCGCCGCTGGCCAGAAGAAGATCTTCCAGCGCCTCGGCGCTATTCCGGTCCGTGGTCAGTTTCAGTTGCAACCAGGGCATAGGGCGTCAGCTGGAAAGCTTTTTCTCCAGGTAATGGATGTTGACGCCACCTTTGCGGAACTCGTCGTCCCGGACCAGCCACTGTTGCAGCGAAATATTGGTACGGATGCCGTCGATGATGGTCTCATCCAGGGCGTGACGCATTCGGTTCAATGCCTCTTCCCGGGTCTCGCCGTAGGTGATGATCTTGGCGATCATCGAGTCGTAGTTCGGCGGTACCGTGTAGCCACTGTACAGGTGCGAGTCCACCCGCACACCCAGACCGCCCGGCGGATGGAAATTCTTGACCTTGCCCGGGCAGGGCATGAAGGTTTTGGGATCTTCGGCATTGATGCGGCACTCGAAGGAGTGACCGCGAATCACCACGTCTTCCTGCTTGATGGACAGCTTCTCGCCCGCACAGACGCGAATCTGCTCTTTGATGATGTCGATACCGGTCACCATTTCCGAGACCGGGTGCTCCACCTGAATGCGGGTGTTCATCTCGATGAAGTAGAAGTTGCCGTCTTCGTACAGGAACTCGAAGGTACCGGCACCTTTGTAGCCCATCTTGATGCAGGCGTTGACACAGGCCTGTGCGGTTGACTGGCGAACGTCTTCCGGGATACCGGGGGCCGGCGCCTCTTCGATCACCTTCTGGTGGCGGCGCTGCAGCGAGCAGTCGCGGTCGCCCAGGTGAATGGCATTGCCCTGGCCGTCGGACAGCACCTGGATTTCCACATG
>NZ_DFTP01000039.1:2316-6396 GCF_002381585.1 Marinimicrobium sp. UBA4209 | reverse complement strand
CCATCAACTGGGGCATGGCGGAAACGCTCGCCTACGCAACGCTGCTGGATCAGGGCTACGGCGTCCGCCTGACCGGTCAGGATGTCGGGCGAGGCACCTTCTCACACCGTCACGCAGTAGTGCACAGTCAGAAAGACGGTTCCACCTATATCCCGCTGCGTCACCTCAAAGAGGATCAGCCAGCGCTGGATCTTTATGACTCCTTCCTGTCCGAAGAGGCGGTGCTGGCGTTCGAGTATGGCTATGCCACCACTACCCCGAACGGCCTGATCATCTGGGAAGCCCAATTTGGCGATTTCGCCAACGGCGCGCAGGTGGTCATCGACCAGTTCATCACCAGTGGTGAGCACAAGTGGGGTCGCTTGTGTGGCTTGACCATGCTGTTGCCACACGGCTACGAAGGGCAGGGCCCGGAGCACTCCTCCGCGCGTCTGGAGCGCTTTATGCAGCTGTGTGCCGAGCACAACATTCAGGTCTGTATTCCGACCACCCCGGCTCAGGTGTTTCACATGCTGCGCCGTCAGGTGATCCGCCCGATGCGTCGCCCACTGGTGGTCATGAGTCCGAAATGGATTCTGCGTCACAAGCTGGCGACCTCCAGCCTGGAAGATCTGGCCAACGGTCACTTCCACAATGTGATCACCGATGAGCAGGTTGACCCGGCGAAAGCCAAGCGGGTGGTGCTCTGTTCCGGCAAGGTGTACTACCACCTGCTGGAAGAGCGCATGGAACGTGAACAGGATGACGTGGCTCTGGTCCGTCTGGAGCAGCTCTACCCCTTCCCGGAAGAAGAATTGAAAGAGGCGCTGGCGCCTTTCAAAAATCTGAAGGATATCGTCTGGTGTCAGGAAGAGCCCATGAACCAGGGCGCCTGGTACAGCAGCCAGCACCACATGCGGCGTGTGGTGAATGATCACAACCCGGACCTCTATCTCAGCTATGTGGGGCGCGACCCATCAGCGGCACCGGCCGCGGGTTATGCCTCCGTGCATCTGGAAGAGCAGAAGCGTTTCATCAATGAGGCTCTGAGCGTTTGACGCCGGAGCCTGTGTTCGACAAAGAATCCACAGCGATTGCTAAGGACAAAGAATGACTATTGAGATCAAAGCCCCGACTTTCCCCGAATCTGTTCAGGACGGGAGCATCGCCACCTGGCATAAAAAGCCCGGTGAGGCTGTTTCCCGCGACGAATTGATTGTCGATATTGAAACCGACAAAGTGGTGCTGGAAGTGGTGGCACCGGCAGATGGCAGCCTGTCTGAAATCCTGAAAGAAGAGGGCGATACCGTCCTGAGCAATGAAGTCATTGCCAAGTTTGAAGAAGGCGCGGTCGGCTCCAAGAGTGACGACAAAGGCGCCAAGGACGAAAACAAAGGTGATAGTTCCGACGAGAAGAAATCGGAAGAGAAGTCCGAGAGCAAGCCCGCGGACAGCGGCGACCAGTCGGCGTCCAGCGATGACGGTGAAAAACTGCTCAGCCCCGCTGCGCGCAAAATGGCCGATGAAAACAACATTGACCCCAACAGCGTGCCGGGTACCGGGAAAGACGGTCGGGTCACCAAAGAGGATGTGGCCAACTTCCTCAAATCCGGTGACAGCAAGGCCGCCAGCGCGTCGAGCAGTGCCCCGGCCAAAGCCGCGGAAGTCGAAGCGCCCGCCGGCGATCGTGCCGAGAAGCGCGTGCCGATGACCCGTCTGCGCAAGCGCATTGCCGAGCGTCTGCTCGAGGCCTCCAACACCACCGCCATGTTGACCACCTTCAACGAGGTGAACATGGGGCCGATCATGGAGCTGCGGGCCAAGTACAAAGATCAGTTCGAAAAGTCGCACGACGGTACCCGTCTGGGCTTTATGGGCTTCTTTGTGAAAGCCGCCGCCGAAGCGCTGCGTCGCTTCCCCGCCGTGAACGCCTCTATCGACAACAATGATGTTGTCTACCACGGCTATCAGGACATCGGTGTGGCGGTTTCTACCGACAAAGGCCTGGTCGTGCCGGTATTGCGCAACGCTGAGAGCATGGGCCTGGCGGATATCGAAAGCACCATTCGCGACTACGGTCTGCGCGCCCGTGATGGCAAGCTGGGTATTGAGGAAATGACCGGCGGTACCTTCACCATCACCAACGGTGGGGTCTTCGGTTCATTGTTGTCCACTCCGATTTTGAATCTTCCGCAATCCGCCATTCTGGGCATGCACAAGATTCAGGAGCGCCCGATGGCGGTCAATGGCGAGGTGAAAATCCTGCCGATGATGTACCTGGCGCTTTCCTACGACCACCGTCTGCTGGATGGCAAAGAAGCCGTTCAGTTCCTGGTCACTATCAAGGACCTGCTGGAAGATCCGGCGCGCATCCTTCTGGAAATCTGATGAACAAAGCGGGCAGGTTACTGCCCGCTTTGGTATAGCTCACTGACCGAATAATGGTGTTTGGCCCGATGAAGCAAGGGCCAGGCAGCCTTGTAAACCTGGGAAATGAAATATGTCTGATAAATTTGATGTGGTAGTCATTGGTTCCGGTCCGGCCGGATACGTTGCGGCGATTCGCGCGGCGCAGCTGGGTCTGAAAACGGCGTGTGTTGAAAAATGGCAGAACAGTGAAGGTAAGGGCGTCAATGGTGGCACCTGCCTGAATGTGGGCTGTATCCCGTCCAAGGCGCTGCTGGATAGCTCCTACAAGTACCACGAAGCCAAAGACGACTTCAAAGTACACGGTATTTCGACCAAGGGCATCGAGATTGATGTGCCCTCAATGATTCAGCGCAAAGACAACATCGTCAAACAGCTGACCGGCGGTATCTCGGCCTTGTTCAAGGCCAATGGCGTCACCTCCGTTTTCGGCACGGGCAAACTGCTCGCCAACCGCAAGGTGGAAGTGACTGGTCACGACGGTAAAACCAAAACCCTCGAGGCGGATAACGTCATTCTGGCGTCGGGCTCCAAGCCCATCGATATCCCGGTCGCCAAAATTGATAACGACGTGATCGTCGACTCCACCGGTGCGCTCGAGTTTGATGCGGTACCCAAGCGTCTGGGCGTGATCGGCGCGGGTGTGATCGGTCTGGAACTGGGCAGTGTCTGGAACCGTCTGGGCTCCGATGTGGTGGTGCTTGAAGCCATGGACAAATTCCTGTCCATCATGGATCAGCAGATTGCCAAAGAAACCCAGAAAATCCTCACCAAGCAGGGCCTGGATATTCGCCTGAGCTGCCGGGTGACCGGCTCCGAAGTCAAGGGTAAGGAAGTGACCGTGACCTTTACCGATAAAGACGGTAAAGAGCAGAAAGAGACCTTTGACAAGCTGATCGTCTGTGTCGGGCGTCGTCCGTACACCGAAGGCCTGCTGGCGGAAGACAGCGGTGTGAACCTGGACGAGCGCGGTTTTATTTACGTCAACGACCTGTGTGCGACGGGCGCCCCCGGTGTCTGGGCCATTGGTGATGTGGTGCGCGGCCCCATGCTCGCGCACAAAGGTTCTGAAGAGGGCGTGATGGTTGCCGAGCGTATTGCCGGTCAGAAAACCGTGATGAACTACGATGTGGTTCCGAATGTGATCTACACCCATCCGGAAGTGGCTTCCGTCGGCCGCACCGAAGAGCAGATCAAGGCCGATGGGGAGCCCTACAACGTCGGTACTTTCCCGTTTGCGGCCAGCGGCCGTGCCATGGCGGCCAATGAAACCGGCGGTCTGGTCAAAATCATTGCCCATGCGGACACCGATCGCATTCTTGGCGCTCACATTGTGGGACCGAGTGCGGCCGACCTGGTCCAGCAGGTGGCGATTGCAATGGAATTCGGCAGCAGTGCGGAAGATCTGGGTCTGATGGTCTTTGGCCACCCGACTCTGTCTGAAGCTGTGCATGAAGCAGCCTTGGCGGTTCATGGTCATGCGATCCATGTCGCCAATAAGAAGAAGCGCTAATAATAACGAGAAATGACACTGAGTTAGAGAACTCAACCCAGGGGGCAGGCCGCCAAGGCGCGGTCTGCTAATTGGTCATTCTTGCCGGAAATGCCGTAAGAGACCTCGGTCCGGCAACAGACAATGTGGAACTGCACCATGAATTTGCATGAATATCAGGG
>NZ_DFTP01000039.1:0-2161 GCF_002381585.1 Marinimicrobium sp. UBA4209 | reverse complement strand
GCCGGTGGCCGCGGTAAGGCCGGTGGCGTCAAGCTGGTCAAGTCAAAGGCGGAAATCGAGGCGTTTGCCAAACAGTGGTTGGGCAAAAACCTGGTGACCTACCAGACTGACGAAAACGGTCAGCCGGTCAGCCGCATTCTGGTTGAAACCTGCACCGACATCGATAAAGAGCTGTATCTGGGTGCGGTCGTCGATCGCTCCACTCGCCGCATCGTATTCATGGCGTCTACCGAAGGCGGTGTGGAAATCGAAAAAGTGGCTGAGGAAACGCCGGAAAAAATCCTCAAGGCCACCATCGATCCGCTGGTTGGTGCTCAGCCGTATCAGGGCCGCGACCTGGCCTTCAAACTGGGTCTGGAAGGTAAGCAGATCAAGCAGTTCGTACAGATTTTCCTGGGCTTGGCCAAGCTGTTCAAAGAAAAAGACGTGGCACTGATCGAGATCAACCCGCTGGTGATCACTCCGGCCGGTGACCTGCACTGCCTGGACGCCAAAGTGGCGATCGACGGCAACGCCCTGTACCGTCACGACGACCTGCACGAAATGCACGATCCGTCCCAGGAAGACGCCCGTGAAGCGCACGCCGCCAAGTGGGAACTGAACTACGTGGCACTCGATGGCAACATCGGCTGCATGGTAAACGGCGCTGGTCTGGCCATGGGCACCATGGACATCGTCAAGCTGCACGGTGGTGCGCCGGCGAACTTCCTGGACGTCGGTGGCGGTGCCACTAAAGAGCGCGTTGTGGAAGCGTTCAAAATCATTCTGTCTGACGAAAACGTCAAGGCTGTTCTGATCAACATCTTCGGCGGTATCGTTCGCTGTGACCTGATCGCCGAAGGCGTGATTGGCGCCGTGGAAGAGGTGGGCGTGAAGGTGCCGGTGGTTGTGCGCCTGGAAGGTAATAACGCCGAGCTGGGCGCCAAAGTACTGGCGGACAGCGGTCTGAACATCATCGCCGCGACCAGCTTGACTGACGCTGCTCAGCAAGTGGTTAAAGCCGCGGAGGGCTAAGGGCGACCGGAAACTGAATGTTTCCGCAGCGCCCTTAGCGACCGGCCAGGACGGCCGGGCCGGACCCAGACACCAGGGACGGTTTTACACTCCGCAGCAACACAGAATTTGAGGACTCAACAATGAGCGTTTTGATCAATAAAGATACCAAAGTGATCTGCCAGGGTTTCACCGGTGCCCAAGGTACCTTCCACTCTGAGCAGGCAATTGCCTACGGCACCAAGATGGTCGGCGGTGTCACCCCAGGCAAGGGTGGTCAGACTCACCTGGGCCTGCCGGTGTTCAACACCGTGGCGGAAGCCGTGGCCGAAACCGGCGCCGAAGCGTCCGTCATCTACGTACCGGCTCCCTTCTGTAAGGACTCGATCCTGGAAGCGGCCAACGCCGGTATCAAGCTGATCGTGTGCATTACCGAAGGCATTCCGACTCTGGATATGCTGGACTGTAAAGTGAAGTGCGATGAGCTGGGCGTGCGCCTGATCGGCCCCAACTGCCCGGGTGTGATCACGCCGGGTGAGTGCAAGATCGGCATCATGCCGGGCCACATTCACAAGCCGGGCAAGGTGGGCATCGTATCCCGCTCCGGTACCCTGACCTATGAAGCGGTCAAGCAGACCACCGACTTCGGTTACGGTCAGTCCACCTGCGTCGGCATTGGTGGTGACCCAATCCCGGGCTCCAACTTCATCGATATTCTGGAGATGTTCCAGAACGATCCGAAGACCGAAGCCATTGTGATGATTGGTGAGATTGGTGGTAGCGCGGAAGAAGAAGCCGCCGCGTTCATCAAGGCCAACGTCACCAAGCCGGTGGTGTCTTACATCGCGGGTGTCACGGCACCGAAGGGTAAGCGCATGGGCCACGCGGGTGCGATCATTGCCGGCGGTAAGGGTACGGCTGACGAGAAGTTCGCCGCTCTGGAAGACGCCGGTGTGAAAACCGTACGCAGCCTGGCGGACATCGGCCAGGCTCTGAAAGAAGCCACTGGTTGGTAAGTCTTTCAGTCAAAAAAGGCGGCCTGCGAGCCGCCTTTTTTGTGTCTGTTGTCTTATTTCTTGAGCGACGTTTTAGTCCGGCGTTGGGGAGGAATACCATGTGGAGACCCGCCGTGAATACATCCCTGTAGGCTTCTCATCGGCATCCATGC
>NZ_DFTP01000042.1:0-48906 GCF_002381585.1 Marinimicrobium sp. UBA4209 | reverse complement strand
CGAGTCAGCCAATCCATGCGCACCCTGATGAATGATTCCCGGCCGGAACGGGGTGATCTCAAGCTGCCCCTGGATATCGTGCTCACCTCCTCGCGGCGTCACCTGCTGAGCCATGGTATCGACTCCGGCCCGGTTCTGTCTGACTGGCTGGCCGAAACGGTGGCGGGTGATGTCTTCTTTCAACAGCAACCTCTGGTGATCCTGCGGGAATACGCGGGTTTGCGGGTGGAGGAGACCGGTTTGTTGAGCCCGTCTGAGCCGGGTATCTGTCAGTTGGGTGCGCTCTGGCGCGAAAGCCTGCCGTCCCGGTTGGCCCCCGGCGAGCGGGCCGTGCCGGCCCAGGCCCTGGCGCTGATGGAGTCCGATGGCAAACCCTTTATCGACCCCTGGGTAAACGCCTATGGCCTGGAGCCCTGGCTGACCCGCCTGTTCGACACCCTGATCCTGCCGGTCTGGCACTTGCTGGCCCGTCACGGCATCGCGCTGGAAGCCCACGGCCAGAACCTGTTGCTGGTCCATCGTGACGGCTGGCCCCAGTGGCTGGCGGCCCGGGATTTTCACGAGAGCGTGGAGTACGTGGAAAACTTTCTCGCCACCCCGGACGCGGCACCAGCGTTCCGCCGCCAGGCACGGTACGCCGATGCCCGGCCCAATGAGTACTACTGGATGGACTCGGTGGAGGCCCTGCGCGAACTGGTGATGGATACCCTGTTCGTTTTCCAGCTCTCGGAGCTCGCCGCCCTGTGCGAGACCCATTACCGATTACCCGAACCCCGTTTCTGGAAATTGGTGCATGCCTGCCTGGCGCGTTACGCCGGCGGTGGCCACTGCGATCCGGCACGCCTTCGGGCTCTGGGCTATCGGGCACCCATGGTTCAGGTGGAATCCCTGTTGCGCAAAAAACTCTGCGGCGTGCAGCCCGAATACCACCATCGCGTGTTCAACCCACTATCGGAAATCGCTCGGAAGGAGGCGTGAGCCATGCTGTTTTATCTCAATGATCGGCCCTATGACCGGGCCACTATCGAGGCGCGCTGGCGCCTGTTGACCCGGGCGCTCGCGACGGTATCCGGTCGGCGCCTGGCCGTTTGTACCCACGATTCGGTCGAGTGGCTGGCCCTGGTGCTCTATGCCCGGCAACACAACCTGTCCATCGCGCCGCTACCCGCGGACACGCCCCGGGCTACCGCGCTGGAGAAGGCCCGGGCGCTGCACTGCGACGGCCTGATCTGGCAGAGTGCGGAGCAGCTTGTCCCGCTTGAGTGTCAGACGTCGGTTCAGGATGGCACCCTGATTCAGTTCAGCTCAGGCACCACCGGTGAAGCCAAACCCATTGAGCGCACCTGGTCAGACATCGATACCGAAATCACCCATTACCATCAGGCGCTCGACCTGCCCCCGGAGGTAGTGCCTGTGGTGGCCTGCTCCATCAGTCATTCCTATGGGCTGATCTGCGGCGTGCTCGCGGCCCTGGACCGGGGTGTGGTGCCGCGCATCGTCACCGGCTGGAATCCCAAGTACCTGCTGAAGATGTTGCGCGCGGAATCCCGGCCGCTGCTGTACAGCTCGCCCACCTTTATCCGCACTCTGATGATGCTCTGGCCACCGGGCGAGCCCCTACACGGGGTGATGACCTCGGGCAGCGTCATGCCCGAAGCCTGGTTCGATGAGGTGCGCGGCAAAACCGAAAACCTCTGGCAGCAGTATGGTTGCTCCGAAGCCGGCTGCGTGGCGGTGGCCCGGCAGCCGGAGCGGGCGGACATCATGGGCATGCCTCTGGGGCACTGCGCATTGCAGGCGGGACCTGGCCCGGACGAACCCGAAGAGGTACTGGTCGTTCAGCAGGGGCGACGCATCGCCACCGGCGACGCCGGCTATCTGGATGATCAGGGGCGCCTGCGCTTCTGCGGCCGTATGGATGACACCATCATCACCGCCGGTTTCAACGTCTATCCCCATGAGGTGGAAAACGCGCTGATGCGCCACGCCGGTATCCGCGAGGTGGTGGTCTTCAAACAGCCCGACCCTCTGGCGGGGGAGCGGGTGGCGGCGGTCTACACCGGGGCCTCGCCCTTGGGTGATGCCGACCTGCGAGCCTTCTGTCGCCAGCACCTGGCGAGCCATCAATGGCCCAGCCGGTTTTACCACCGCGAGCGGATACCTCGTCTGCCCAACGGCAAAGTCAGCCGTCGGCAACTGGCCGGGCAGTTTGCCGCCGACGCCGCACAGGGGGTGGCTTGAGATGGCCAGTGAAACCTTTGTTCGTCAACTGCGCGACCTGATGACCCGATACCTGCCTCGAATACCCTGCGAGGATCTCTCGCCGGACAGTCACCTGACGTACCAGCTCGGGCTCGATTCGGTGGAGCTGATGCAACTGCTGGTGCTGCTGGAAAACGAGTGCGGCTATGCACTGCCGGAGGAAGCACTGAGCGCCGGCGATCTGGAACGGGTGAGCGATCTGGAAGTGCTGGTGCGACCGACGGCGGCCAACGACACGGTCGGCGAGCCGGAACTGGATGTCAAAGTGCACTGTGTGGTCAGTTGCCTGTGCCACCCGATCAAGGCGAGGGGGCTTGACCACCGCCCGCTGTATTTTGGCGTCTGGGACGCGGAGGTGTTTGTCGACGATCAGGCGCGACTGCGCTACCACGACGAGGCGGTGGACCACGGGTTTTTCCTGACCTGGTTCGAGCGTCTGTACGGGGCGGAGGTCTCCCCCTGGTATGACCCGGCACTGAGCAAGGCCCACAATATTGCCACCCTGGAAACCCGCCTGGCGCAGCGCAAACCTCGGGAGCATCTGATGGTGATGCTGGACCTGTACCGGCTCCCCGAGCGGGAAAACCGCTTCCAGCTCAACCCTTTTCCGCACTATGTTCTGCTGGAAAACGACGCCGATCCGGACCGGCTCTGGATGTGGGACCCGGACTTTCGCTGGGAGGGCAGCCTGGATCGTCGGAGGGTGTTGCACGCGGTGGAGTCACCCGCCGTGGCCGGTGGTGTCTGCCTGGATACCTGCCATTTGCACGCGCCGGAGCCGGAAGCGGTGGCGGCGTATTTCGAGGTCTGCTTCCAGCCCACCGTCAACACCCTGACCCAGGCGGTGGAACAGGTGGTGCGCCGTCATCTGCCCGAGGCGGGCGAGCAGCCATTGGATCGTTTGGGTTCGGCCCTGGCGGAGCTGCCGGTGCTGGCCATTCGCAAGTACGCCTACGAACACGGCCTGGCCTATTTCTGGCGGGCGCTGGAGCGCCCGGCGGACGAGTTCGAGCACTGGTGCGATGAGATCGAGGCATTGGTCAAAGGCTACGACGCCGTTCTGTATCGGGCCAACAAAGTCGCGCACACCCGGACGAGGGACGATTTCGCCCGGCTTTCGCGCCGGATCGCCGA
Organism: Marinimicrobium sp. UBA4209; assembly: GCF_002381585.1. Lineage (NCBI taxonomy): Bacteria > Pseudomonadati > Pseudomonadota > Gammaproteobacteria > Cellvibrionales > Cellvibrionaceae > Marinimicrobium > Marinimicrobium sp. UBA4209. The sequence goes on along the minus strand of NZ_DFTP01000042.1, from coordinate 45,510 downwards.
ACAGCATCAGCGGGAATACCGGATCAAGCGCGCCCTGTTTCACGCCTTTAACGACTGGCGCAAACAGTCGTCGATCCGCGGATCGGTGTCCCGGGAGGTAGCGGCCCTATGATGCACCTGTCCCTGTGTACCATCAGTTTTCGCCACCAGTTGGTCTCCCTGCCGGAGCTGGCCACCTTTGCCGCCGGGGCCGGGCTGGACGGCATCGAACTCTGGGCGGCCCACGCCCGGGGTCTGAAGCACCAGCCGGCGCTGAACGGCGATTGGCTCGAGGCCATGGGCTTGGGGGTGAGTATGCTCAGTGACTACCTGCCCTTTGCCGGGCCCTATCCCCAGGGACGGGAAAAGCTGCGCGAGCTGTGCACCCTGGCCCGTCACTGGAACACCCGCAAAATCCGGGTATTCGCCGGGAAAAAAGCCAGTGCCGAATGCACGGCCGCCGATTGGCACGCCCTGGTCTGCCGCCTGCGCGATTATTGCCTGCGGGCGGAAGAGGCGGGCATGACCCTGCTACTGGAAACCCACCCGAATACCGGGGCCGATACCACCGAGGCGACCGGGGAGCTGCTGGCGGCGGTGGATCATCCGGCCCTGAAAGTGAATCTGGACGTACTGCATATCTGGGAGGCCGGGGAAGACCCGGTGCGCGCCTGGCGGACGCTCGCCCCTCAGGTGCAGCACTTGCACCTGAAGAACATCCGTCACCGTCAGTACCTGCCGGAATTCGCCCCTGACAATGTCTATTCTGCGGCGGGCAGCCGAGCCGGAATGGTGCCGCTGTTCGAGGGCGCCTGTGACTTCGCCCATTTTCTGAACAGCCTGCCCGACGGGCGGGTGCACTCGGCCTCCCTGGAGTGGTTCGGGCCCGCCCCCTTCGAGGTGATTGCCCGGGATAGCCAGCAGATTCTGCGCCTGCAGACGGAGCGGTTATGCCATGCCTGAGTGTCGAACCAATCAGCGGGCGTGGCGGCGATTGAGAAACTCCAGCCCAAGTGCCGCACTCAGCCCCGTGAGCGCAAACAGGCCGAACCAGTAGGTGAGCCCCAGCGCGGCTCCCCAGTGAACTACGGCGGGCGCGGTCGAGCCGGCCAGGAGCGGGTAACCGACGCCGCGCAACGCCAATGCCAGGCGCCGGAACCGGGCCGGGTTTCGGGCCAGGACGGGGTTCAGGGTGCGCAAGTGAGAGGGCAGGGACAGGGCCAGCAACAGTTGCGAGACAAACAGTGTGATCACCACGCCAGTCATTTCAGGCCTCCCGAATGGCGGTCGCATGACCGACGCGTATGCTGGCCGAAATCTGGCGATAGCCGCACCCCGCCATCAGGGCAAAGCTCGCCGCCAGAGCGAGGGCGGTCAGGTCAAAACCGGCGAGCACCCAGTCGCCCACGGCCAGGCTGATACCCAGGTGGCGGTCGGTGGTCAATGCGTTGACCACAGGCAACAGACCCCAGCCCAGGGCATTCAGAACCAATAGTTCCCGCCAGATTGCGGTTCTGGGTCGAAGCCAGGCGAAGACACCGCTGACCAGCCACGCCAGAAACAGGCTGTGCATTTCCCAGTCGGCCCGCGTTGCAACGTCGGTGGATATCAGTCGATTACTCCAAAAATAAACGGATATTGCCAGTGGCAAACCGAGAATAACCGCCGCGTAAAAACGCTCCACCCTGGCGTACTCATTGGGGCGGCTGGCGGTGCGTTTTTTCACAAAGTACAGGGCACCGGTGGCGATCATGATAATGCCCAATAGACTGCACAGAATGTACAGCCAGCGCAGTGGCCAGTCGGCAAACAGCCCCTCGTGCAACGCGATCAGCGTTTTTTCCACCGAGGCGGCACCACCGTACTGTTGTTCGCCCCCGTCGAGTCGTTCACCGGTGCTGGCCCGATACAACAGTTTGTGGGGTTTGCCTTCATAGTGTCCCGGTGAGGGTTCTGGCAGATAAAACGATAGCCGGGCATTTTTATCACCCGGGTGGAGCAGGTAAATCTGTTCGATTCGTTGGCCGGTCTCCGCCTGAGCCTGCTCCAGCAAGGGCGCAATGGCCACGCTGTCCGCTTTCTCTCCGGTTTTCGCGTCCGTCTCGGCCTCCGGGTAGGCTTCCTTGTAAAAGGTCCGGGTGCCTTCATCACCGTAGCGGGAGGTGACGATGGGCTCCATAAAAGTGACGGCAAAAAATACCAGGCCACTGTAGACGATCATGATCTGAAACGGCAGGGCCAGAACGCTGCTCAGGTTGTGCAGGTCCAGCCAGGAGCGGGCGCGGCGAAACAACCGCAGGGTGAAAAACTCCCGGAAAATGCGTCGATGAATGATTACTCCAGAAACCAGACCGACCAGCATCAACAGGGTGCACAGTCCGACGATCCAATAGGCCGCGGTGTCCGGCAGATAATGCAGGCGCCAGTGCAATCGATAGAGGGCCATACCGCCCCCGGTGTCTCGGGGTTGTATCCAAAGCGGCTCACCGTTGTGAAAATCCAGATACTCCGCTTCCCGTTCCGTCCGCTCTCCGTTGGGGCCGCGAGGCGGCTGCCACTCCACCCAGAAATTGCCGTTGCGCGCGGTGGGCAGAATGATACCCCACCAGACCGATTCGGGATGCGCCTGTTGTTGCAGGCGTTCGGTGCCGAGTTCAATCAACGTCCGGGTGGACAGGGTTAATTCGCCCTGGTTGGTATAGGCCGTGTAATGATGGGTGTCGGCTGAAGGAAAACCGTCGTCGGTCCAGTGCATCGCCAGCGGGCGTTCCGGCTCCATCCAGCGGTCCATTTCGAAATGGAAAAATCCGGTGGTGCCGGTGACGAAAATAAAATACATCAGGGCACTGAAAATAATGCCTGCCCATCGATGTAACCAGGCCATTGAGGCGCGAAACGCGGATTTCATAAGGCCGGGTCACCCAGCAGGGTCAACCAGAGGGTAGCGAGCCCGCCGCAGAGCAGCGCCGGGAACAGCAGACCGCTCCAGGCGCGCCGGTGGCTGCGCACCCCGAACGCCCAGAGAAAGGCCCCGGTGTACACCAGAAAACTCAGGAGCAGGGCCGTCACCGTCGCCGGGCCCCGCTCCACCGGAAGGAGCAAACCCACCAGCACGGGCAGCGCCACGCTCAGACCGTAACCGCCGAGCAGGGCCGCCAGGCTGCGGGAGAGCACGTCCAGCAATAAGGGCGTGTGAGCGGTGGATCGGGCCATATCGCTTTACTCCCTGATCAGAACCGCAAAGCCAGACTCAGGCGAATGTCCCGACCCGGCGCCGGGTAACCGACGATGCCGTCGTAATCGGGAACGTGAGTGAAGTCCTCGATACTGCCGTGGTCCAGGTACTGTTTGTTGAAGGCGTTTTTCACCGTGAGTGTCATGCTCAGGTTTTCGGAGACACGCGGCTCCCAGTGCAGATAAAAATCGTGCACGCCGTAGCCGGGTTTATCGACCGTCGCATCCGCCGCGACGACATAAATGTCATCCATGCCCTCGACCAATGTGGCTATCCAGCCAGCGTCCAGTCCGTCGGTGATCTGGTAGGAGGTATCGATCGACAGGGTGTCACCGGTGGAGGTGCCCAGGTAGCCGTAGGAGTAGCGGGTGACCTGCTCGCCATCAATTTCGGCGGTGGTGTCCAGGAAGGTCCACTTGGAGAACAGCCGCTGGCCACTGTAGGTCAGGCCCAGGGTATAACCCTCGGATTCCAGATCGCCCAGGTTTTCATAGTGACGGGACCAGGGCACCGCGTTACCGATGGCATCTTCAATGGTGACATCGTGAACCCCGGCGGAGAACATAAAGCGTCCGAGTTCGTAGTCCGCACCGAACTCCAGGTTTTTGGCGCGCTCGGCTTTCAGGTCCGGGTCATTGGTGGTGCCAAACAGTTTGAAACCGTCATTGGTCTCCACGCCGCGCAGGGCTTCGGCGTAGCCGCCGCTGACGGTGAGTCGACGGGTCGCCTCAAAGGAGAAACCCAGGTTGGGGCTGAAACCTTCTTCGATAAATTCGTTGCCTTCCTTATCCACCGCTTCAAACTCATCATAGCGGGTACCGAAACTCAGCAGCAATCTGTCGGTGGCCTGGTAGCGATCCTGCACAAACAGGCCCAGTACCTCACTGGTTTCGGTAAAGGGGTTGGCATCGTCCGCCTCTCCAGCGGTCACCTCATCGTCCCGATAATCCACGCCGTACTCCACGCTGTGACCGGCCAGCTTGCTGGTGTTGCCCAGGGTAAAGCCCTGAGTGTCCACGGTGCTGGTGTAGTTGTCCCAGGGGCGGTAGATGTTGAACTCGGTGGCGTAGACATTGGCATCCACCAACAGCGCCTCATTGCCCGGTGCATCCCACTGGTATTTCAGGGTGCTGGTTTCGCGCTCAAACTCCAGTTCGCGCAGCGGGTTGTTGGGGCCTTGGCCCCACTCGGGGCGGGTCAGCTTTTCACCCTCCTCGGTCAGGCGTTCGTGACTCAGGCTCAGCCTGTGGCCCGCACCCAGATCGCCCACCAGTTTGACGAAGCCGAGGCCCTGATCGGAGTTGGTGCCGGGCAACTCATTGCCCTTGGCGTCTTCCATATTGTCCTGGTCGGCGTCCACATAACTGGCCATGGCGCTGAGGGTATCGTTAAAGCGGCCATAGACCGTGGCGCTGTTTTTGGTGCCTTCGGTATTGGAGAAGTAGCCGGTTTTCAGCAGGGCGCCGAAATTGTCGGAACCGAGCAGATCCTCGGGGTCCTTGGTCTCAAACCGGATGGCGCCCCCCAGGGCGCCGGGGCCATTGGTGGCATCGCCGGCGCCCACCTGTACCCGCACCTGCTTGAGCAGTTCGGGCTCGACGGAAATCCGGCCGGTGTGGTGATAGGTCACCCCGGACTGGGTGGCGCCGTCCACCATGATGTTCAGGGTGTCTTCGCCGAGGTTGCGCACATAAATCTTCTGGGCGGCGCCCACGGAGCCACCCACCAGCACAGAGGACACGCCGGAGAAAATATCGTCCAGGTCATTGGCCTGTTTGCGCTCGATATCGTCACTGTTCATCAGGCTGTCCAGCGGCTGGCCAACGACCACCAGTTCTTCGCTGATCAGGGTGCGGTTGTGCTGCTGTGGGTCGGCGTCGGGCGTGACGTTTTGTGCGACGGCACCCAGCGGCGCCAGGGCAATGGCCAGGGCGAGTGGACTCAGACGGGAGGCATTGGGTGCGATCATGAGGGAGCTTCCTTTTCAATAAATCTAAAAAAGAAGCATTATCATTAACGTGTGTGGCGCTGTAAACGATTGTTACAGTTGTTACGTTTTCTTGATCTGTTTGTTGTCCGGACGTAGAACTCTTGATGAAAACGGGCGTCTGGGATTATGACGCGACTGTCGGGTAAACTGACTGCAGCCTCTCCAACCTACAAATCATCAGGGACTCTTATGGACAAGCCTTTCTTGCCCGCTGGCGTGACACTCTTCAATTCGGTCACACGGATACGCTGGATCTTGATCAGTGCCGCGCTGTCGGTGCTGCTGGGCTGCAGCCCGGGCGAAGATCCGCCCGCGTCATCTTCCTCCTCCTCGTCTGAAAGCGCTTCCTCGGCGGCCCCGGATTCTGGCGAACAGGGTAGTTTTGAGCTGACGGTGGGCGGTTTGGCGCCATCGGAAAGGGCCGACGAGCTATCCCTGTCCGGTGAGCTCTATGTGCCGGACGGTGCGGATCGGAACGCTGTGGAATCGGTTCTGACGGCGGAGCTTGAAGGAGAATCGGTGCCGGTACAGTGGCAGGAGACCGCCAAGCCGGTGCGCTTCGGTTTCCATTTGGACGCCTTGCCTCAGACCGATCGGGAACAGACGCTGGTGCTCGCCTGGGACGGCTCGAGTATCGGGTCGTCACAGAAAGGCCAGCGAACCCTGACGATTCCCGCCCGTGACACCTTCGTGGTTACCGGCGCGCAAGTGGTGCACGGTGGGCAAACCTATGTGGAGGTGAGCTTTTCCCAGCCGCTGGATCGTGAGCAGAACCTGAGCGGGTTGGTGCAGCTTGGTGGCAAGGAGGTCCGCGCTCGAGTGGACGGCAGCCGCCTGCGGCTCTACCCGAGTAAGCAGACCGACGAAAGCGTTATGCTGACCGTCACTGACCTGGTGCGCAGTGCGCGAGGCCAGCGTTTGTCCGAAGGCTTCGAGCAGTCGTTGCGCCTGAACCTGGTCACCCCCGGCGTACGCTTCCTGGGCAGCAGCAGTATTCTGCCGCCCGCGCGCCAATTGTCTGTTCCGTTTGAAGCGGCGAATATCGACTCGGTGCAGGTCACCGCCTTCAAAGTGTTCGAAGGCAACATGGGGCAGTATCTGCAGAATCATGGACTCTCCGATGCAGGGCCGGACGGTGCCACCGGTCGCTACTTGTGGCGCAAAACCTATCGCCTGCCCGAGCCCGCCAGCGACGGTTGGCAACGCTACAACCTGGATCTGACTGAGCTGATGGCAGAGCATCCGGAGGGCATGATTCAACTGTCCTTGAGTGTGGACCGCAGCAACTCCCTCTACCCCTGTGATGTGCCTCGTCCCGAGCAGGCAGAAGATCCGGAACCGGAAAGTCACGAGGGCGACTGGTCCTACCAGAATGATTCCAAGCCAGCCTGGTATCGGCAGTACTACGAATCTCGCGGTTACTGGGTGTACAGCGAACGCAACAATCCCTGTCACAAAAGTTACTACCGCTATAGCGATCAGGTGCAGGCCCAACGTGCCTTTCAGGTATCCAGCATGGGCCTGATGGCCAAGCTGGGTGGTGATGATCAGTTGGAAGTGATTGCCACCGGCCTGCTCGATGCCGAGCCTTTGCCGGATGCGCAGGTTCGCGTTTACAACTTCCAGCAGCAACCCATTGGGGAAGGTCGCACCGATGAATATGGTATGGCCTCGATCCGCACTGACGGGCAGCCGTTCTATCTGGTGGCCGAGCGCGAGGGAAAAACCGGCTATCTGCGCTTGGCGCGCAACGAAGCACTGCCCACCAATCAGTTTGATGTGGATGGCGAGCCGGTGCGCGATGGCTTGAAAGGCTTTATTTATGGCGAGCGGGACGTCTGGCGGCCGGGGGATGACATCCATCTGACCTTTATTCTCGAAGATCGCGACGACCGCTGGCCCGAGGATCATCCGGTGACCCTGGATCTGTTTGATCCTCAAGGAAAGAAAGTCACCAGCGAAATCGCCCGCAACCCGGTGGACGGCTTCTACCGCTTTACGCTGAGTACCGAGGAGTCCGCGCCCACGGGTAATTGGCGGGCGGTGGTGCATCTGGGCAACCGCTATTTCGACAAAGTGCTCAAGATCGAAACCATCATGCCCAATCGGCTGAAAATGGATTTGAGCTTTGCCGAGACCCCGTTGCGTCTGGATGCCATGCCGGCCGAGGCCGAGCTGTCCGCCCAGTGGCTGCACGGTGCCAGCGCCGCCGGGCTGAAAGCGGATACCGAAGTCCGGTTGATTCCCAAAACCACCCGCTTCGACGGCTACAGCCAGTTCACCTTTGACGACCCGGCCCGGGAGTTTTCCGGGGCCACTCAGAGGGTGTTTGAAGGAGAGCTGGATGAAAGTGGTGAAGCGCGCTTCCCCGTGAACCTTCCGGTGGCCTCGCCACCGCCGGGTCAGTTATCCGCCGTATTCATCAACCGCGTGTTCGAACCGGGCGGGGCGTTCAGCACGGCGCTGCGCCGGTTCGATTATCTGCCATTCGAACAGTGGGTGGGCATTCACGTACCCGACGGCAGCGGTTACAACGGAGCCATCGCCCGCAATCAGGATCATGAAGTCAGTTTTCAGAGTCTCTCCAGCGAAGGCAAACCACTGGCTGACCGCGACCTGAAACTCACCCTCTATAAAGTGGATTGGCGCTGGTGGTGGGATCGCGGCAGTGACGACCTGGCCAGCTTTGTGGCCAGTGAGAATCGCGCGCCCTTAAGTGAAGACTCGCTCACCACCGACGCCAACGGCCTGGCCCGTTGGACCCTGAAGAAGGACCACTACGATTGGGGCCGCTACCTGCTGCGGGTGTGCGACGAAAACAGCGGTCACTGCGCCGGGGAGCCGTTGTATCTGGGTTGGAGCCGCAGCAACGCAGTGAACCCCGCCAGCGCCACCCAACTGATGCTCTCCACCGATCAGGATGAATACCAGGTGGGCGAGATTGCACGGGTCCGTTTGCCGGAGGTTGAGCGTGGCCGTGTGCTGCTCAGCCTGGAAAACGGTCGGCGGGTACTGGAACGGCGCTGGCTGGACCTGGAGCCGGGGCAGACCGATATCGAGATTCCGGTCACCGCCGAAATGGCGCCCAATGTCTATGTACACTTGAGCCTGTTGCTGCCCCACCAGGAGCGGGCCAGTGATGCCCCCATGCGTCTGTATGGTCTGGTGCCCCTGGCGGTGGAAGATCCCGACACCCGGTTGGAACCCGAGATTGAAGCCCCGGAACAGGTGCGCCCGGAGTCCACCTTTGCGGTTGAGGTCAGCGAGACCAACGACCGGGCCATGACCTACACCCTGGCCCTCGTGGATGAGGGCCTACTGGGCATCACCGGCTTCAAGGCGCCCGATCCTCACGATCATTTCTATCGTCGCGAAGCCCTGGGTGTCTATACCTGGGACCTGTTCGACCAGGTGGTGGGTGCCTACGGTGCTTCCCTGCAGAGAGTGCTGGCCATCGGTGGTAGCGATGCCGACGATGAGGTCGATGCCAACCCCCGGGAGCGCCGTTTTCCGCCAGTGGTGCAGTTCCTTGGCCCCTTTACTCTGGCCGCGGGCGAGACTCAAACCCACGAGATCACGCTGCCACCCTATCTGGGCGAAGTACGCGCCATGGTAGTGGCGGGCCAGCAGGGCGCCTATGGCAAGGCCGAACAGAGCGTCACCGTCACCCAGCCGCTCAGTCTGTTGGCGACACTGCCCCGGGTGGTCGGGCCGGGGGAGACCATCTCCCTGCCGGTGCAAGTGTTTACGAACGACGAAGCCATTGATCAGGTGACCATCGAGGCCAGCGCCAGTGACCTGTTCACTATCGCGCAGAGCACGGCGGAGCTCAGCCTGGACGGGCAACAGGACGCCATCACCGAGCTGACCCTCAAGGTCAACGATCAGGTCGGGCAAGGGCAGGTGACGGTGACCGCTCGCAGCGGTGAAGAGGCAGCCAGCCAGACCATTCATATTGAATCCCGTGCGGCCAACCCGCCGTCGGTACGTCGGGAGCAGGTTGTCCTGGCGCCGGGCGAGCAGTGGCGTTCCTCTCTGGAAGCCCACGGCATGGCGGGCACCAATGAGGCCAGCATCGAGATCAGCCGGTTGCCGCCGATCAATCTCGAGCAGCGCCTGGGTTACCTGCTCAACTACCCCCACGGCTGTCTGGAGCAGGTGACCTCGGCGGCTTTCCCACAGCTCTACCTGGATCGATTGGTATCCCTGTCCGATGACCAGGAACGCGAGCGGGAGAGCAACTTGCAGGCCGCCATCGAGCGGCTGGCCCGCTTCCAGCTGGCCAACGGTGCTTTCAGTTACTGGCCCGGTGCGACCTACGCCAATGACTGGGCTTCGCTCTACGCGGGGCACTTCCTGGTGGAAGCCCAGCGGCGCGGCTATGGCGTCGAGGCTGACGGCTTGCAGCGCTGGCTGGACCACGAGCGCCAGCAGGCCCGTCGCTTCAATCAGGGCGAAGACTACCGGACCCAGGTGCAGGCCTATCGCCTTTACGTGCTGGCCCTGGCGGGCTCGGCGGAAACCCCGGCCATGAACCGGTTGCGAGAGCGATTGACCCAACTGAACAGCGATCAGCAGGTGACCGCACGGCGTCTGCTGGCGAGTGCTTACTATCAGCTCGGGCTCAAGGATGCCGGGCGGGAACTGATGCCCGAGGTCGAGCGCGTGCCGGACTATGACGAGCCCGGCTATACCTATGGCTCCAGCCTGCGCGACCGGGCCATCGGCCTGAAGTTGCTGGTCCAGGCCGGTGAGCAGGAAGCGGCCTGGCAACAGGCGGAACAGATCGCCGAGCGGCTCTCTGAGTCCGATTGGTACAGCACTCAATCGGTGGCCTGGGCCCTCACCGCCCTGGCAAACTTCGCCGGCGACGTGGACGCCGAGGAACCCCTGCGCTTCGCGCTGGATACCGAGGGCGACTGGCAGTCTTTGGAAAGTCAGAGCCACTGGTATCGGCAGTCATTGATGAATACCCAGGCCGGGGTGCGCAACGACAGTGATCAGAACCTGCGGGTGCTGCTCAGCAATCGAGGCACCCCCGCCGCCACGGATGAGCAGCCGGAAGCGGAGGGACTGAATCTGGACGTGCGCTTCGCCATGCTGGAAGGCGAAACCCTGGAGGTCACTGAACTGCCTCAGGGCACCGACTTTATGGCGGAAGTGAGTGTCTCAGCCGACTTCGGTGAACTGGGCCGCGCGCGGTTGGAGGATATTGCCCTGAGCCTGGTAATGCCCAGCGGCTGGCAGATCCGCAATGAGCGGCTGGAAGGCGGCGATGCGCCCGAGGGGTTTGACTATCTGGATATTCGTGACGACCGGGTGTTGGGCTACTTCAGCCTCTGGCGGGACTACCGGTGGCGCTGGCGCTATCAGGACGATCGCCAGGAGCGGGTCACCCTGAAGATCCTGCTCAACGCCTCCTACGCGGGGGACTTCTACCTGCCGGGGTGGCGCACCGAAGCCATGTATAACGAACGGATTCGGGCGGGTACCGCCGGGCAGTGGGTCCGCGTGATCAAGTCGGACTGAGGCGGCGGTGAGTAAGACCTTCGGCAAGTGGATACGTCGGCCCTGGCTGCTGGGGGTGGCCGGGGGGATGCTGGTTGCCTCGCTGCTCCTGCAGTACTGGCCGCTGCCGTCGAGCTTACAAAATCGCGACTACGCCCGTCTGATACTCGCCGACAATGGCGAACTGCTCGGAGCCCGGATTGCCGGCGACCAGCAATGGCGCTTTGCCCCGGTTACCCACCTGCCGGACAAATACGAGCAGGCACTGTTGCTGTTCGAAGACCGGCGTTTTCGCCTCCACCCGGGCATCGACCCCCTGGCCATCGCCCGGGCCGGTTGGGGCAATATCAAAGCCGGTCGGGTCACCAGCGGCGGCAGTACCCTCACCATGCAACTGGCGCGAATGCTGCGCGACGACCCGCCCCGCACTCTGCCCAATAAAGCGCTGGAGGCTCTGAGCGCTCTGCACCTGGAGTGGCATTTCAGCAAGGATGAGCTGCTGAATTTCTATGCCAGTCACGCCCCTTTTGGTGGCAACATCGTCGGCCTGCGGGCCGCCGCCTGGCGTTACTTCGGACGTGAACCGGAGCAGCTGTCCTGGGCGGAAGCGGCCACCCTGGCCGTGCTGCCCAACAGCCCGGCTTTGATCCACCCCGGACGCGATCGCGAGCGTCTGCGTCAAAAGCGGGATCATTTGCTGCACCGTCTGACCGAGGCTGGCGCCCTGAGTAAACTGGATCTGACGTTGGCGCTACGCGAGCCGCTCCCCGAACGACCCCGACCTTTGCCTCATCTGGCGCCTCACTTGCTGACTACCTTGGCCTCCGAGGCCCCTTCTCAGGCAGTGTTCCACACGACCCTGAATGCCGACCTGCAGCGACGTACCCAGCAGATTGCCGAGCAGCAGGGGCGTCGCCTGGCTCGGGACGGCGTCCACAACCTGTCGATTCTGGTGCTGGATCATGAACGGATGCGCACCCTGGCCTATGTGGGCAACCAGGCCGCCGGAGACAGCCACGCACCGGCGGTGGATATTATCCAGCGACCGCGCTCCACCGGCAGCATTCTCAAACCTTTGCTCTACGGCCTGATGCTGGAAGAGGGCGAGCTGTTGCCCACCACTCTGGTGCCGGACATTCCCGCCTATTTCGGCGGCTACCGCCCGGAAAATTACGATCGCCAATACCGCGGCGCGGTGCCGGCCCATCGGGCGCTGGCCCGCTCGCTCAATGTGCCGGCGGTGCATATGCTTAAAGACTACGGCATCGAACGTCTGCATCATCGTCTTCAGGAGTTGGGGGTGAGCACTCTGCATCGCCCGGCGGAAGACTATGGATTGAGTCTGATTCTGGGTGGTGCCGAAGGCACTCTGTGGGAGCTGACCAACCTCTATGCCCGAATGACTTCCATGGCCCGTGCGGGCACCTGGCCCGCCGAAGCACAGCGGATCCATGGCGAACACGGAGAGGCAAAGGGCGATCCCGGCCTGGGGCAGGGTGCCGCCTGGCTGACTTTGCAGGCACTGCTCAATGTTGTCCGGCCCGGCACCGATGCGCTCTGGCGGGACTTCAGCGGCAGTCAGGCCATCGCCTGGAAAACCGGCACCAGTTATGGCCTGCGCGATGCTTGGGCCATCGGCAGCAACGGCCGCTACACCGTGGGCGTCTGGGCCGGCAATGCCGGCGGTGAACCAGCGCCAGCGCTGAGCGGCCAGAAAAGTGCCGCGCCGGTACTGTTCGAAGTGTTTGCCCAACTGGGCAATCATCGCTGGTTTGACCGGCCGACCCGGGCTCTGAAAACCGTGTCCGTGTGCATCACCGATGGCTATCTCGCCGGTGGCCAGTGCGAGTCGCGCGAAATTGATATTCCCCGGCACAGCCACTTTCAGCAGGTCACCCCGCACTACCAGCGGGTCCAACTCGATGCCACCGGTCAGTATCGGGTGCACGCCGGTTGTGAGCGGGTCAGCGCCATGGTCTCGGCCGACTGGTTCACCCTGCCACCGCTCCAGGCGCACTTCTGGCGCCTGCATCACAATGATTACCGGTCGGTTCCCCCCTGGCGGTCGGACTGTCTGGCCGCCGTTCACCACTACGCCGATGACCAACCTATGGACCTGCTCTATCCCCGTGAGGGCAGCCAGGTGTATATCCCACTCGAACTGAGCGGGCGGCGCGGGCGCACTGTTCTCCAGGCCGTCCATCGCCATCCCGAGGGAGAACTGTTCTGGCATCTGGATGATCGTTATCTGGGGAAAACCCGACTGTTTCACGAGCAGGCGGTCTCACTTGACCCGGGTTGGCACAAATTACGTCTGGTGGATGGGGATGGCTACCAACTGGAGCGTTGGTTTCGGGTTCTGGGCGGCGAGGGCTAGAACTGAGTCACACATTCGCGATAGACGTTGTGGCATAATTCGCGCTGCAAATGACAGGGATTACAAGGAGTGGCTGAGTCATGCTACCTGCAAGTGTGCCTTACCTGAACGACCTGCTTGGTCGATATTACCGCTTTTATCACCCCAGCCAGGGGCCTCGCCCGACCTCGCGACCGATGTGGTTTGGCGACAACTTCTATGCGCATCAATTTCTGATCGGCCTGGATTGCGCCTCAGATTTCTGGCTGCAATTGTTGGTCAGCCTCGGTGACCCCACTCCGCCCGCCGACCCCTGCGATGCCCGCCGGCGCGTGGCGGACTGGATTGCCGAGGGACGGGTTCAGATCTACCCCAGCGCCAACCCGGCCATGCTCAACAGCCTGAGTGGCCTGACCCGCTTCCGCAATAACCAGGACAGCGCCTGGGCACTGATGCCGGCCGCAAACGCTACCAAGAGCGACCATCCCGCCCGGTCTTTTGTCAGCCTGAGCGACGCTAAAGCCTTTGTGCAGAGCCTCAATCCCAGCGCCCAACAACTCAAAGCCACCGGAAAATTGCTCCCGGCTGGCCAATGGCAAGCACAGGCCCCGCTTCAGTCCATTGCCCAGGCGCTGCACGAAGGTGAGCTGGTGGTAGTGGAGGAGCCAATACAGACCGGCGCCGGTAAACCCGGAGGCGACACCAATCTGGTAGAAGAGCTGCTGGAAGCCACGGCCGGAAACGCTCTCGCCACCCTGGGCCCCCACGCCGACGACCGTGGCGATGGCGCACAAAACGATGACCCCGTCGAAGAAATCCCCGTTTGCGAGCTGCAAAAGTTCATGCTGCGCTGCGCCCACTACGGCTCGCGCGGTTACATGCTCGACGTGCTCAACGGCGAGCCCAATATGAACGGCACGCAAAAAGTGCTGCAGGTCATTACCCAGGATGACCGCCCCGACAAAATCACCGTCGATTTCGCCGGCGCCTGCGGTCACGGCAAAAATGCATGCCCCTCAATCAATCTGAGCGGCCCGGACGGCGACAGTGTCATCAAACAAAGTGGCAAAGAAATCGCGGTGCTGCCGCCAAGCAACGACCAGCCGGTGGAAACCTTCAGCGACTTCCTGCGCCGTTATCTGTTACCGGGTGATATCGACTTCAACACCTACCGTTTCCACTCCTCCGGCTGCTCAGAAATCGAGCAGGTAGAGGGAATTGTACATGCGTTTCCAACAGTGAAGTGGGAGGGCGGCGTTAAGGCTGGATACTCTCAGAGTAGTACGTCTAAAAGCCTTGATAGTAATGAAGGCTCAACCGGAGACTGGGCACTCTCCGGGAAAGTGTCCGGTCAGGTGAATACTCACCATTGGGAGCTCGGATCGGACAAAAAGTTGACGGTGGACGACTGCTTCCCTGAGATCCGGTCAATGATGGACACCGTGACCGAAAGCATCGAAAAGTACACCCGCAGAGGGAAAAACCGGAATGAGTCCAATCGAAACAAGGTTGAACTGACTTGGCCGACCGTAGAGCTCAAAGGGGGTGTTGAGCTTAAAGAGGTTGAACAGCGAAACGATATCGCGGTATCGGGAAGTATATCGTTGTCCATGGCGCCTCTGCTTAAAGCTGATGTGTGTGTCGATATTCTCGATACCATAATCAGCCTGCAGGGGCCCCACTCCACGATTCTTAAGGAGATTCGAGAGCGCGCGCAACAAGGGATAGGAACAGAGCAGCTCAGCGCAGGCGCTGTAGTCGCACTGGACTTGCTTATTTCCGGTGAGCTTTCAGGCAGCTTATCCTGGGAAAAGAACGCAGGAAAACGCTGGTTGGCCAAAGACGGAGTAACGACGACCAATAAAAGTGCTCTGAGTCTGTTGGTTGGCGTAGAAGCCAGAATCGAGGCGAAAGCAAAAATATTCTATGTCGAGGTCAGGGCGGGCATGGTAATGTCCCTCAAGAGCGCGGGATCTGAATCTAAAGGTATTGGCGCTGTGTTCGAGCTTACGTCAACCGTAAAAGAAGGTGAGCCCGCGATTGGTGGAAGTGTGCTGTTTACGGGTGCGGCGCTCTACTACACCTACTATGCGGAGGTAGCCAAAGGAACGGTGGATTCGAAAAACGCTGAGAATGAGGATGACCAGAGAAGGAGAGGTCGTTACAAGAAAGCACAGAACGAAAATTTGAAAGAGAAAGAAATGAAAAGGCTCAGGGAAATATTGCCAGAGGCCAGATTTCCTAGAGAAAAAAAGGAGTATTCCCTTAATGAAGCTCCATTCTAAGCTGGTTCTGGTGTTATGTATTTTTTTATCTTCATCCTGTTCTGACGGTAAAGGTGATGGAATGAGTGTGCTTGAAAAAAAACCGCTATTTTACTTGTTAGTAGAGAGTAATAATGTCGAATCTTTCGTGAATATAAATGGTGTGAAGGTCCATCAGGTGAATAGCTTGATGGGCCAGTCGAAAGTTGAGCTTCCCGTTAACAATTATATTCACCCTGAAAAAAACACTTTTTCCCTTGGGCTTTTTGCGCCTGAAACGGGATCTGAGTATCCAGAGTCTGCGAGGCTCTCAGTGAGCTTGGTTGTTAAGCCGGATGAAGATTTGAGCGTCAGTCACAAGATAACAGATATTGTGTTTGATGGGAGCGAAACTGATCTCGTGGCCCTAAACGGCGGTCCTGGGAGTCGTCAGGTCGACCCAGAGAATGAGTTCATCGAAAATTCCCACGGAAATATTGTTATACATCCTTTGGATATAGAGCAGCCAGAAGAGGAAATGGCCGGCCCTACACTTACAAGGACGGTAGACATCCCTAACAGCTTGCCTTTGTGGAAGTTCTTTTTAAGTGATGATCTTCCTGATTACTTTGCAGTTTCAGACGAGACGTATTACCGGGACAGGGATGAGCTTTACGAAGAATATAAGAGGATTGAGGATGCCCTCATTGAGGGGGATATCGACGTTATAATGACAATGTTCGAGGAGAGGAACTCCGAAACTGACAGGGCTTTTTACTTACAGGATGGAACGACGGCGGAAGAGCTGAGAGCGAGCCTTAAAAAGTCGCTAAGTAACCCCGATTTGAAAATTGTTAGATCAGACAATGAGAAATTTGGATTGATCCACGAACCAAATGGAAAGCTGGTTGCGTTAGTTCGGTCAGATGATGGTCCAGCAATTGCCTTCAACTTCGTTGATGATCCCGGATCTGTGAGGTATGGTCTTGTGTTTCGACGCGAAAATGGTAATTGGATTATAGCCCGATAGAACCAATCACTTTCGGTATTTTCCGTATTCTTTCTGTTAATCTTGAGGTGTTTTGCGCCAACTTTAACTGCATCACACAAAAATGGATAAAGGACTGGCATAATGCCGCCCTTTGAAGTCTGACACGGAACACAAGGAGTGCACGTCATGCCCCTCGCTTTACTGCGCCAGCTTACCCTGGCTTCTCTGATGACTCTTGGTTTGACCGCCTGTGGCGGCAGTAGTGGGGGCGGCCCGGAGCCCGGTTCGTCCAGCAGCCAATCGTCTAATTCACCCTCGTCTTCCAGCGTGCCGCAGACAAGCTCAAGCTCGTCTGAGTCCTCTGTCAGTTCCAGTTCCAGCTCAACTTCCAGTTCAGTATCAAGCTCCAGTAGCTCGAGCCAACCCGCTGACCTTGAGCCCGCCCCTTTCTCGTTCGAGCCTCAATTTGATGTAGAGCCTGGTGCCACACTGACCAGCAATACCGTCACCGTCAGCGGTATTGATGCCGTTACCACGATTTCGGTTACCGGCGGTCAATACAGTATCGAGGGTGGCGCTTATACCGACGCCGACGGCGAGGTGGACCTGGATGACGAAGTCAGGGTTCAAGTGACGGCCTCCGGGAATTTCAGCACCGAAGCGTCTGCCATGCTGACGATTGGTGGGATTAGCGGCACCTTTACCGTTACCACCGAAGCCGAAGATACGACACCGAATGCCTTTGGCTTTGCCCCCCAGGAAGGTCTGGATCCCGAAACAGAGGTAACCAGTGAAGAGGTCGAGATCAGCGGGATTAACACCCCCGTGGCCGTCAATATCACCGGTGGTGAGTACCGGGTCAACGGTGGAGAGTTCACCACCGAAGCGGGAGAGCTTCAGCCGGGAGATGCTATCTCACTGCGTGCAGTAACGCTTAGCGGTCCTGACCAAACTCGGGAGGTGGCGATCACCATCGGAACCGAAACCGTCGAGTGGGCGTTGACCACCGCCCCGGATGAAGAGCCTCCGGTCGGTGAAATTGCGTTCCCGCCCCCCATGAGCGCCAGCGGCGCCGAAACCCTGACCATCCGAGGGCGAGCCTCCGATGAGCTCAGCGATGTTGCCGAAGTCACCCTGACCGTTCACCACGGGGACAGCACCGTTCCCTACACCCTGGAAACCGACGAGGAATCCGGCTTTGCTGAATGGCAGCAGAGCATCACCCTGGCTCCCGGCGAAAACCGGGTATCACTACAAGTCAAAGACGAAGCGGGCAATGAGCTGGAAGAGCCGGTGGAAGTGACGGTGGTTGGGCAGGAATATACGGCGCCGTTTCCGGATGATGAGCAGGGACAGTTTGACATTGGAGACATGGTTTATGACGAGGCTCGTAACCGTCTTCTTTTGTTGGGTAGTGATCAAGATGAAGGGGTAGCTGAGTACCGTGTTGCATTGGCAGTGGACTTGAGCACTGGAGCTCGCTCTGTTTTTGTCTCAAATGACGGCGAAAACGAGGCTCTAAACTTATGGGCCCTTGGTATTGGCGCCCTTGATACTGAGAATAGTCGGTTATTAGTCGCTCGTGACATTGTTGGTGATACTATTTACGAGGTTGATCTTGAAACAGGGTTGGCCGAAGAGATCCTACGGACAGATTCTGAAAGCAGTACGTCAGATTTCGATCAAGTTCGCGATATTGTTTTGTCTCCATTAGATACCAAGAATATTTATATACTTTCAGGGGGCGATTACAAGCGACTTTTGAGGGTCGATCTCGTCTCTGGAGAAAGTACAGTCATCTCAGATTATGAGGCTGGTGTCGGCGATGGGCCGGATTTCGGATCAGCTCGAGGACTCGTAATTACAGAAGATGAGAGCCAGGCTTACATTTATGGTGGACTTGATCTGTATAAGGTGGACCTGACGAATGGTAATCGAGAGGGGGTTCCTCTGGACTACCCGTCAGACCATGTTATCAAGGCTGTAAATGATTTTGTGCTTATGGACGAAGAGGAGAAACTATACATTTTCGAGACATCTCGCGGGATTATGAAAAGAGGCACTTCGGCCGATGAGTGGGTTGTCGTTCATCCCTACGATGAAAGCGATGAATTTGATGCTCGACTATCTGATGGTGCTCACTACATGGAAGAAGATAACTATCTCTTTGTCGCTCAGGATTATCATAAAGTGGTATTTGCGTACGATCTAAACACAAACGAGTTTGTCGTTATAACCCGCTATTCCGAATAATTTCCGTAAGCTATTAAAATGAAAAAGGTCCGAGCCGATCTCTCGGGCCTTACGTCTGATAAGGATTGTTACCATGACGCTTCCCTCGTCCCGCGCCAACACCCTGCTGTCCTTCTCCAAGCGCAAGCTCTATATGGCCATGCTGGCCTGTTCTCCTTTGGTACTGTCTCAGCCGGCCGCGGCTGGCCCGGAAGGGGGGCGCATTACCGGAGGCTCAGGCCAGATATCGGCGGCACAGAAGCAGATGCTGATTGAGCAGTACTCGGACCGCATTGCGATCGACTGGGACAGCTTTGATCTGGATGCCGACGAGGTGGTGAGCTTTCTGCAGCCAGGAGCGGATTCGGTGGCGCTTAACCGCATACTGAGTGAATCGGCCTCGGACATACGTGGGCGTATTAATGCCAACGGCCATGTGGTGCTGGTCAACCCCCGAGGAATAGTGTTCGGTGAGTCGGCTCAGGTCAATGTGGGTGGCCTGCTGGCCAGCGGTCTCGATATCGGCGTCGATGATTTTATGAACGGTGACTTTGCCTTTTCCGAGCTGGACGGGGCCGAAGGCGCGGTCATCAACCAGGGAACGCTGCAGGCATCACTAGGTGGTTCGATAGGGCTGCTGGGTAAAACCGTCACTAACGAAGGGCTGATTCGCGCTGAGCTGGGGTCGGTAACACTGGCCGCCGGCAAAGAGGCGGTGCTGACCTTCGACAGTGACGGCCTGATGGGTATACGGGTAACCGAGTCCATTCTTCAGGATGAGTTGGGTGTAGATCCCGCAGTAGTGAATGAGGGTTCCATTGAAGCCAAGGGTGGCCGAGTACTGCTGACTGCCTCTGCCAGCCGGGACGTATTCTCCCAGGCCGTCAATACCGGCTCGCTGTCGGACGCACGCAGTGTGGTTATGCACGATGATGGCAGCTTTACGCTGGGCGAAGGGGCGAACCTGGTCAATACGGGTGAGATTCGGGTTGGGCACTCCCAGCACGCCGGTAGTGCGGTCCTGTTGGGCGAGAATGTCACCCAGAGTGGCCTGGTCGAAGCCAATGCCGAGAATGGCGATGGCGGCCGTATTGAGCTCAACGCCCGGAGCACGACCTTACTGAAACGCGGTAGCGAAACCCAGGCAAAGTCCTCCACTGGGGGGCATGGCGGTGAGGTCATGGCGCTGGGCCGATATGTAGGCGCTGAGACCACTGCGTCGGTGGACGCTTCAGGAGCGGAAGGCGGTGGGCATATTTACCTCGGGGGCGACTATCGGGGCGAAAACCCCTGGCTGCCCAATGCAGAAAAAACGATTGTGCAAGCGGAAGCCGAGCTAAAGGCGAGCGCCACTGCTAGTGGCGACGGCGGCCTCATTATCGTATGGGCTGATGAGAGTACGCGGTTTGGTGGTTATATTGAAGCTGCCGGCGCATCGGATGGCCTGGGTGGCTTTGCAGAGGTGTCAGGTAAGAAGCAGCTGGCGTTCTCCGGAACGGCTGACTTATCGGGAGCGCGCGGGGCAGGGACGCTACTTTTAGATCCGGAAGTGATAGAGATAGTTGATAGCGGAAACGACTCTTTAGTGGAGGGTGGTGCGGGAAGTTATGGAATCAGTTTTGAGGATGGTGGGGAAGAGTTTCAGATTGACCCGAGGGTTGTAGAGGCGCTCTTGGAAAGCGGTTCGAACGTCACTCTTGAAGCGACTGAAAGTATCTTAGTTTCTAGCGCTCTAAACGCTGACGGGACGTCATCTGGTACATGGCTCAAGTTTCACTCTGGTGGAAATATCGGGTTAGCTAAGACCATATTTTTGGGGCAAGGTAGCTTTGAGGCAATCGCTGGGCATCCCACCTGCGGTGACGCGATATGTCAGGGCGAAGTGGGCAATAGAACTATTACTCTGTCCGCTGGAACATCGATAGACTCCTCGGAAGAGGTCCTTCTAAGCGCGACGGACACCATTAACTTAATGAGCGGTGGCGAAATTTCAGGTTCCTCCATCACTCTAAGATCCCGAAATAACATTAATGTCGGCGCGAACCTTATATCGGAAGCTGGAAATATCCAGGTTCACGCAGGCGACAGCTCCCTCGATGTTCAAGGTCTGAGCGGAGATCCTGTCGGTGACCTTACAATTACCGGAAACCTGAACTCCGGTGGATCCGATGTCCTGCTCAATGCCACAGGCAATATCGAGCTCAGAGCAGATGCGGTTACAGAAGGTGGAAGGTTCCAGGTGGGCGATGCTGTTGAGGAGGGTAGCCCCGACGCAAGGCCCCTGTCCTTTTCCAACTTCTTTTACGACGAGAATGGTGAGAACGGCCAGACAGAGGGTGTGATTAACACCGGGACTGAGGCCCTTTCTCCGATCGATGGGGATGACACGATTGGTCGGAAGTCGGGAGATATCTATATTTATGCAAGGGACGGTGTTGCACTTGGTGAGGTAAATCGCCGATACAATGTGGGTGTTTCTGACTCAGCTGGAGGCCCCAGCTACATCGGGACCATTCACGTGGATAACGGTGGAGACTTTACTCTGGGTGCTCAGCTTAATTTTAATCACACAGGAGAAAGCACCTGGGAAGGGGGAAACGGGGAAAGCTTAGGTCAAACTGAATTTTATGTAAATTCAGAGGGGAGTATCTACGTTGATGCCAACGAACTTGCTAGCCCTTTGTCGGACGGAAGTTCTTTGCAGAATGACACCGCCATGGGCGATTCTTGGGGTGATGCGCGCGATTCGCTAAATATCGATTGGACCGCCGGCGACACCATTTACCTGAATAAGTCGGTCTTTACCTCTGGTGGAAATGTTGACCTGAAAGCTAACAGTATCCAATTTTCGGATACTGTTCAGATCAATACTGATCGAGCTAATAGCCTCGAAGAGGATAGAACTGGAGTTCAGAACGGGAATGCGCGTCGGTCAAACGGAGGTAATGTAGACCTGACGGTTTCTCAGGCACTGTCACTGGGAACCATTGTGACTGACGGGGACTGCGCCGTTGGAACCTGTGTGGGAAATCTTACGATAAAGATGGATTTCGAAGAAACACAAGCCGGTAGTTTTTCTATAGAGCAGAATGCCGGTTCCCGCCTGGAAGTCGCCGGCGACTTTCTGTTTGGGTTCACTAATGAAAGTGCCGTAGTCAATCTTGACTTTTCAGAGTCGGGTAATCAACTCCATGGATTGGGGGCTGATCATTCCGTACAGGTCGTCACGCCTGGTGATGTTGATCTATTTCATGATGCGGATTTTCGGCTGAATGATGCCGATATTGGCGGAACCCTGTCCGTGGTAAGTCGTGGGTCAATTAATGTGGGTAGCGTTAGCGATCTGACGCTGGGCACTATCAGCACCCAGCAAGAGGGACAGAACGGCTCAAATATTACCATTGATTCCGCCGGATCCCTACTATTGGAGAGTGGGTCGGAGATTAATGCTTCTGCCGGATCCCGGACGAGTGGAGGTCCCGGGTATAATGGTGGTTTTATTCAGCTTAGCGCTGCAGGTGATGTCACGCTTGATGGCAGACTGATGACCCAAGGCGGATCCGGTTATGATGATAGCCGGTTCGGTGACGGGGAGAACGGTGGGGTCGGTGGTGAAGTTGAAATTACGTCGACTGGCGGCAACATAGCGCTCGCAGAGGTCGATGCGAGTGGCGGAGACGGGCACTCATACTCAGCAAGCTTCACTACTAGGTCAAACCCGGCCAACGGTGGTGATGCTGGTGACATTACGGTTACGCCAGCTAGCGAGATTATACTGACGGGTGATCTATTAGCGTCCGGTGGTGCTCTATCAGCCCATGACGAGAACGAAGTAAATGTTTCCCATGGTGCCGGAGGAAACATAGACCTGAATGGTAATGTTTCGATCGCCGCTCCGAGTCTTGTGATCCGCACAGACGCCGGTCCAATCGACGCTGACGGTCTGGCTGAAGATTCAGATATTCAAGCCGGTGACTTTACCATCACCGGGACGCTGGATGCTGAGAATCCGGGCTCACTCTTGACCTTGCATACCGGCACGACCACCTTCGACGGTGCCATTGGCGCGTCGGGTACGGCTAGTCTTACTGAATTGACCATCAACAGCTACGGTGATGTTCAGTTCGGTGGAGGCTCGGCCCCGGTCGCGGACCAGATTCAGGTCAACGCGGTCGGTTTTAATGAACAGTCGCTGGTACTCACCAACACGGACAATCGGTGGGTTCTGCGCGATGGCTCTGAAAGTGATAGTTCTATCACGTTCAACGAAGACCAAGACCCTCATTTTGCTTTCAACGGTTTTGCTTCGCTGACCGGTGGCAGTGGGGTGGATCACTTCACGGTATCGCACAGCGATGCGGTTTACACCATTAGCGGCGGTGGTGGTGACAATAATACTCTTTCGGCCTACACCGAAGACGCCCATAGTTGGAGTCTGTCGAGCGACGATGCCGGCAATCGCCTGACGTCGGCTTCAGAAGCATCCACGGATATCACTTTCTCTGGTATTCAGACTCTGGAAGGTTCTGGTGCTGACACATTGGCCGGCCGGGATCAGGACAATGCCTGGTCGGTGGTCAGTGCCGGCGGCGGTCGTGTTCAGCGGCACCTTGAATCGGGTGCCGCTCAGGATGTGGTGAACTTTTCCGGTATGGCGACCTTGGTGGGTCGAGGCCAGAAGGACATTTTCACCGTTGAGGTGGGCGGCTCCATCGCCGACATTCAGGGTGGTGAAGGTGACAATGAGCTCAGGGCGGTCAGCAATGTTGGCGACACAGTAAGTTGGACGCTGAATGGTGAGAACAGCGGTGGGCCGGTCATCCGGGAGTTTGGTGAGAGCGAGCCCAGAGATGCGTCGACGCTGGTAACGACCTTCTCTGATATTCAAAACCTGACCGGTAGCGACGGCAGCGATCAGTTTCTGGTTCAGGGAGACGCATCCTTGTCCGGTGTGCTGGACGGTGGAGCGGGTGCCAACAACCTCGACTTCTCGGCGTGGGAAGGTGTGGAAGGTGAAGCGCTGAACATCGGTTTCGGAACCACCGATTTTACCTGGAACCTCAAGGGTATTAACGAAGTCACCGGCAATGGCGGGGACTCGACGCTGGGCCTGGCTTATGGAAGCAACGTCTGGACGATCGATCAGGCGAACGGTGGCACTATCTCTCATGCTGCAGGCGAGGGCGAAAGCGGGTTGTTTGCTGGTGATCTCACGTTCACCAACTTTGGCAACCTGCAAGGTGGTTACGGGGATGACGAGTTTACGCTGACCAGTACAGGGTCGATCTCGGGC
Source organism: Marinimicrobium sp. UBA4209 (assembly GCF_002381585.1). Taxonomy (NCBI): domain Bacteria; kingdom Pseudomonadati; phylum Pseudomonadota; class Gammaproteobacteria; order Cellvibrionales; family Cellvibrionaceae; genus Marinimicrobium; species Marinimicrobium sp. UBA4209. The sequence continues at coordinate 21,683 of NZ_DFTP01000042.1, read as the reverse complement.
ACCATAGATGGCGGGTCGGAGAGCGGAAATACATTGACCGTCGCTGGCGCGGGTAACGTCTGGCGTTGGGATCACGACGGCGAAACCCAGGCGGCCGTCTCCCAGGATGAGAACGTCCGGGTCGGTGCGTTCAGCGATTTTCAGACGCTCACAGGGTCAGGTTCGGATCAGTTTTACGGGCATGATCAAACCACCTATTGGACTTTGTCCACGGACAACCGTTGGTCGCTTTCCAGCTCAGAGGCCGAGGCTGATGGTTATCTGACTCTGAGCGGTATGAACAACGTCACTGGCGGTACCGGTGATGACCACTTTACCTTGCAGAATGGCGCGACCTACACCGGTGAAATTGACGGTGGTGCCCAGGCCGATGGCTCGACCAGTACCAACACGCTCGCCATCAACGGCAACCCCAGCCTTTGGCATTTGGATGGCCGCACTGAAGACGCAGTAGTCGAGCGTGGTAACGACGAACACGCGCGACTCGATGCCTTCCGCCGTATTCAGACCCTGGAGGGCTCGGGTGACGACCAGGTTCAGGGGCGCAATGCGGCCACCGACTGGGTGTATGACTCCGAGGCTCGGTGGACGCTCTTTGAGCCGGGCACAGACACCAACCCGCTGATTGCTTTTACTGGCATGAGTCAAGTCATCGGCGGCAGTGGCGACGATCGATTTACGTTGCAGACCGGTACCGCCTACGCCGGTGATATCGATGGCGGTGCACAGACGGACGGTTCGGCCAGCACCAACACCCTGACCATCGACGGCGACCCCAGCCTTTGGTATCTGGATGGCCGCACTGACGATGCCGTGGTTGAACTCGGGAACGAAGAAAGTCGACGCCTCAACGCCTTCAGCGGTATCCAGATGTTGCAAGGTTCGGGGGATGACCAAGTTCAGGGCCGCAACGACGCTACTGATTGGAGCTACGGTGCCGATGATCACTGGACGCTCTTTGAACCGGACACCAACACCAACCCACTGATTGCCTTTAGCGGTATGAGCAAGGTTGTCGGTGGCCGTGGTGATGATAAATTTACCTTGCAGAGCGGTGCGGTCTACGCCGGCCAGATCGATGGTGGCGAGCCGGCGGAAAGCACCAATACTCTGACAATCAAGGGTGACCCCAGCCTCTGGTATCTGGATGGCCGCACTGACGATGCGGTGGTTGAACTCGGGAACGAAGAAAATCTACGCCTCACTGCCTTCAGCGGCATCCAGGTGCTGAAGGGCTCGGGTGACGATCACCTTCAGGGGCGTAATAACGCTACCGACTGGATCTACGGCGCCGATTCTCAATGGACGCTCTATGACCCGAACACAAGCACGAATCCGTTGGTCACTTTTGACGGAGTGAGCAAAGTGATCGGTGGTACCGGCAATGACCGGTTCACCCTCTCGGCGGATGCGGTCTACACCGGCGCAATCGATGGCGGTGGGCAAGCGGCTGGTTCGGCCAGCATCAACAGCCTGACCATCAATGGCAATCCCAATATTTGGTATCTCGACGGTCGTACTGAGAGTGCGGTGGTCGAGCGTGATACGACAGCCAATTTACGACTCGAGAGTTTCAGTCGTATACAACGACTGGAAGGTACGGGCGAGGATCAGGTCCAGGGCCGCAATGAGGCCACCGATTGGGTCTATGGTGCTGACAGTCAGTGGAACCTCTATGAACCGGATACCACCAATAACGCCCTGATAACGCTGACTGGCATGAGCAAGGTTACCGGTGGTGCGGGTGCGGATCGGTTCATGCTGCTCGAGAGTGCCTTTTTCGCCGGTGAGATCGACGGCGGGTCTGATGCAGGCAACACTCTATCGGTCAATGGCGGGACCAATCACTGGTACCTGGACCACTCGGCGGCCGATAGGGCGGCCGTACAGGAAGGGGGTGATACCCGGGTCGAAGCCTTTCGTGGTATTCAAACACTGGAAGGAGCGGGAGCGGACACTTTTTACGGACGCGACCAGGGTACCGACTGGGAGCTTACCGCGGGTATGACCTTGGCGGATAACCAATGGAACCTGAACGAAGTCGAAGCGGAGGGTCTTAAGAATCTGACACTGTCGGGTATGGCTTCGCTGGTGGGCGGGTCAGCCGAGGACAGCTTCACACTTATGGCCGGAACTGCGTTTTACGGCACTCTGGATGGAGGCCTCACGGCGAGTAACACGCTCAGTCTGGCCAGTGATGATAATCTCTGGACCGTCACGCACTTTGGCGATAATGGCGCGACCGGTTCTGTGGTCGATCGAATCAATCAGTTCATATCATTCGGTACGCTGTCCGGTGGTGGTGGAGATGTACTTGCCGCACCTGACGTCACCAATGTGTGGACGTTGGAAGGCGCTGGTTCGGGCACTCTGGCCCCCGTTGGTGATCCCGATGATGCCATTCAGTTTGATGGTATGGCAGCCCTGGTCGGCGGCGTCAGTGCCGATACCTTTACTGCTTCAGGCGATACCCTCTTTGAGGGAGTGATTGATGGTGGTGCTGGCGCTAATGACACGCTGAATCTTGAAGGCCTGACGCAAGCCGTCACCGTGGGGATGCTGACACCGGACAACCAGGCGTCAGGTTGGGCGGCCCGGACTGACGACGATATCACCATCCGCAATATCGAAACCTTGACGGCGGCCGAGGCTGGCAATGACGTTGCCGGTGGTACCGGCAATCAGCTTCTGGGGCCCCTGTCGGGCTATTACCTGTGGACTCTGACCGGCGAAAATGCCGGCACTGTTCAGCCCACTTCGGGCGAGTCCCAGCCCAATAACAGCGCTGATCGCGTACTGGATTTTTCCGGCTTCGCTTATCTGGTGGGTGGAGAGGACAGCGACTTCCGCTTTGACGGCGGAGATGCCGTGGGCGGAATAACCGGTGGTAGCGGCGATACTTGGCTGGATTATTCACTGGCGATCGGAGACCTGTGCGTCAACCTGCTTGCGGGCAGTGAAGCCTGCGATGGTCCTCTGTTGGATAACATCGATGGGGTGATCGGTAACAGCAGCTCTGGCTTCAACAGTCAGTTGCGGGCCAATGGCAATGAGGATTACGTCTGGCGAATTCACAATAATGGACACAGCCGTGCTGATGGGATCAATGACGGGGCCTTCGAATACGACGGGGACGACGTCGAATTCATTGACTTCAATCAGCTGGTGGGTGGTGCCAGTGTGGATACCTTCCTGTTTGAAAGTGGAGGAAGACTGACCGGCTATGTTGATGGCCGGGCCGGCAGTGACATCGTTGATACCCGGCAATCTGGTGCCGCCGTGGCGTTTCGGCTCAGGGAGCAGGCTCCAGACGGCACCAGTGGTTCACCCTTATGGCTCAAGGGTATGGAAACCATTCGGGCCCACACTGATCGTGAGAATCTGTTGATCGGCCCGGACCTCCAAAGTGACTGGATAATTGATCGGGCCAATGGTGGTCGTCTGGTAGCCGAGGGTCAGACGGTCAGCTTCACGGGCATCCAGACCCTTTGGGGTGGCTCGAATCAAGATGAGTTCATCTTGGTACGAAATGGCGGGCAGACCGGCTCCGTAACCGGCGGCGTTAATGGTGGCGTAGGCACAGATACTCTGACCATTGGCAGCGCCGATGGCGAAGCAATCGACTGGACGGTGGACGGTTTTGCCGCAGGCAGTGCCGATCGGGCTGGTACCTTCACGGGTATCGAGGTTTTGGCCGGAGGTCAGGGGGATGATCGCGTTACCTTGACCGGCGCTCAGGCCTGGGTGCAAAGCATCGCCGCCGGCGCCGGTACCAACACGCTCACCTACGATGTCGAGCCTAACGACGTGAACGCTGCGACCTGGGCTTTTAGTGGGCCTAACAATGGTTCGGTTACCTTGGGTGAAGCGGAAGACGGCATCAACTTTACCGCCATCAGTGTGCTGACGGGTTCGGGCGCGGATACTCTGCAAGGCACCGGTAACCCCAGCGAGTGGATCATTTCCGGCGCGCATGAGGGCACCCTGGAAACGTCGGTGTCGGGTGACGAGCAACGGCTTGATTTTGCCGGCATGAGCACTCTCTCGGGTGGAAGCGGCAACAATACCCTGACCTCCAGCGGTGCCAACACCTGGGTGCTGACCGACACGGGGGCCGGCAGCCTCAATGAGGTTCTGAATTTCAGTGGTATGGATGAATTGGTCGGTGATGGCGAGAACAACTCCCTGCAGGGTCCGAACCGAGATAACTATTGGCTCCTGACCGGTTCGGATCAGGGTGTAGTTTCTGCTGCGAGCGGAGATGCAGCCAGCCCCGCCGTGGATGGAACCGCCACTGACTTTGTCGGCATGACGACATTGGTTGGTGGACAAGAGGGCGACCAGTTTGTGGCGTCAGCCACGGGAGCTCTGTTCTCCGGTCTGCTCAACGGAGGTGAGCCCGTCGGTCAAGTGGATGATCGAGACAGTGTCGACCTGAGCCAACGTTCGTCAAACGAGCGGATCACCGTGGGAATGGGGGATGCCCTGGATGTCGATGTGAGCATCGTCAATATCGAAACCCTCACAGCCAACCCTGATGCCAATAGCGGGAATCAGGGACACATTCTGAAAGGTCCTCAAGAGGGTACCTATCAGTGGGTTATTACCGACATTAACACCGGTAAGGTGTTCCCCGAAAACAACGAGCGGACCGACACCATCCTGGCCTTTCATGACTTTGCTTTTCTGGAAGGCAGCGAGAACAATGTGTTTGCCTTCGAAGGCGGAGACCTGACCGGCGGAGTCACCGGTGGCAGTGGCTCCAACTTCCTGGATTACTCCAGTAGCGACGGGGATATCTGCATCGCCCTTTTGGACGGTGTGTCCGGGTGCGATAGCATGGCTATGGAGGGGATCAACGGCATTATCGGCAATCACACCGATAACGGGTCACCCAACAGTACGTTACGCGTGGTGGGTGACGGCGATTACACCTGGAGTGTTCAGAAACTTGACGAGCTGGCCTCCAGCGATGGCATCAATGACGGCATCTTTGATGTCGGCGGCGACAATGAAATCCGTTTTATCGACTTCAATCATCTGGTGGGCAGTGACGGCAATAACCGGTTCGAGTTTGTCGGCTCCGGCGAGATCACCGGTTCAGTGGACGGCGGCGCCACTCGCGGGACTGGCCGCAATGTGATCGATACCACTGGCTCTGATTATGGTTTTGCCTTCTGGCAGTCAACGCCGTCGGGGTCAGGCGAGACGGACACCGCTTTGAGGGTACAGAACATTCAAACGCTGAGCGCACGCAACGACCGGCATAATGTGCTTCACGGTGTTGACAGCGAGGCTACCTGGACGGTCACCGGCACGGACTCGGGCTACCTGGGTAACGATTCGCTTCGCTTCGAGGGGGTTCAACATCTGAAGGGCGGTTCTGCAAGGGATACCTTTGTGGTGAACACCGGGGGACTAATCACCGGCGCCATCGACGGTGGCGGAAACGATGACACCCTTGAGGTAGCGAGTGAAGGTGACGACTCGGTTTACTGGCGGGTCAGCGGGAAAGATCAGGGCTCGGTTGAGGATCGTGTTGCGTCCTTTACGGGCCTGTCCGACCTTCTTGGCGGTGAAGGCGATGATCGCTTTACCCTGACATCGGCGGCACAGGTCTCCGGCATCGACGGTGGTAACGGCGACAATGGATTGGCGTATCAACTTTCCGATAGCGAAACTGCCGAGCAGGCGGCCCAGTGGCGGCTGACCGGTCAGTATGACGGCGAGATTGAAACGGCGAATGGCAGGATCAGTGGCTTTGAAAACATTCACTCACTGGCTGGTTCCGGTCACGATACTCTGACCGGCGACAATGTGGCGACGCGTTGGCTGATCAGTCATTCGGATGGCGGTTCGGTGGGGGCGGAATCCACGGTAAGCCAACACTATATGGCCTTTGAAGGCATGGCCACGCTTGTGGGCAATACCCAAGCGGATCACTTCTCGATTCTCGACAGCGGCAACGACTTCAGCGGTGTGTTGAAAGGCGGTGCCAGTGGCAATAATCGTCTCAGCGCAAATCAACACAATAACGCCTGGGCTCTGAGCGGTGCTGGCCGTGGAACGCTCAATGAATCAATTGTATTCGAGGCAATCCAGACGCTGGTCGGCGGTGGTGAGGGCAACACCTTGAGAGGGCCCAACCGGGATAACCGTTGGTTATTGACGGAGGCAAGGCGCGGCACGGTATCCGAACAGGGCATCAGTGGCACCAGTACCGAGTTTGTCGGGATGGAAACCCTGGAGGGCGGCGCTCGCAATGATCTGTTCGTAGCGGGCGGCGCACTGACGGTCGGCCAGTTGGCCAGCTTTGAACAGCTAAGCGGCGGAGCTCAATCTGAGGGAGGCGTCGATGCGTTGGATCTTACCGCCCTGTCTGACAATGGGCCCGTCTCGGTCGGACTCGGTGGCCTCAACGACGTCGACATTCAGGTCGCCGGAATCGAACAGGTTGATGCCCAGGGCGCTGGCAATCGCCTGTACGGTGCCTCCGATGCGGCCTACTCCTGGGTGGTTAATGCGCTCAATGCCGGGCAGGTCTCCCCAACCGCATCCGGCGCGAGTGACGCGGGTGTCACATTCACGGGTTTCACTGAGCTGACCGGCGGCACCCATAGCGATACCTTTGCATTGCTGGGCACCGGCAATGTGGACGGTACTATTGAAGGCGGCGATGGCGATGGTATCGATCTGGTGGACTATTCCAATCAGGCCGGCGATGTCGTGGTCACCGTGGGCGATATCGATTCGGATATTCTCGGCATTGAGGGCGTGGTCGGAAAAAGTGGCGCCGTTGCCAGCGACACCACCAGTACCTTGAAAGTTGCAGGCGGAGTGACGGATTCAGTGGCCTGGACCATCCAGCGATTGGCCGATCTGCCTAACAGCGATGGCGTAAACGACGGAGAGGTGGCCATCGACAATCACCAGCCGTTCTATTTTATTGACTTCAATGTGCTGGAAGGTGGTGACGGGCAGGATGCGTTTGTTCTGCAGAACGAAGGCCAGCTGGTCGGTCAGATCAATGGGCGGGGCGATTTCAATACGGTATCCACTCAGGAAGCGGAGCTGGCGCACCGGTTTACGGTGGGCGATCGCGAGAACAACGAAACCCGGTTGGTCAATATCGACTCGTTGACCGCCAGCCTGGATCGCGACCATCAACTGGTCGGTACCGGCGAGGGAAACACCTGGCGTTTACAGGAGCGCGGTGCGGGTGAACTCGAAGGACAATTGAGCTTTCGGGGTATCGATCATCTGGTGGGTGGAAACGGTACTGACAATTTCATTTTTTCGGGCGATGGTCTGGTCAGTCGCATCGAGGGGCGCGGCGCTCTGGCAGACAATATCCTCAATATCGAGAACACCGCCGAGCCGCTGCTGATCTCCCTGGACCTCAACAACCAGGGCGCTGATGTTCGTGTCAGCGGCGTTGGTAGCCTGGTTGGCAACCGCGACATCAATCACCGGCTTCAGGGCGAAGACCGATCCAACACCTGGGTGATCGATGGTCAGGACAGCGGTTCGCTCAATGGTGATATCCGTTTCGCCGGCTTTGTCGACCTGCTCGGCAATAGCAAGACGGATCGTTTCGAACTGCATGGTATCGGAGCCGTGAGCGGCGCAATTGACGGCGCGGGTGGTGAAGACACCCTCGATCTGTTTGAGCTGGCCGACGATCGAAAACTCAAGTTGGCGGTGGAATCTCCGTCCTCAGAGGACGCACCGACGGCTGATCTGCAGGTGTTCAATATCGATACCCTGGCGGCACCTACGGCCGCCGGTCATACCCTGATCGGGCGCGCGGACGAAAACCTCTGGGTGCTGGACGGCGAGAATCGGGGCACACTCGGTGACCTCAATTTCACGGGAGTGGCCAATCTGATCGGCGGTAATGGCACCGATGTCGTCGAGTTTCTGTCGGGCGGGTCGTTGCAGGGCTATATCGATGGTCGCGACGGCGACAACACCGTGGACATGTCCGAGGTCAACCGGCTCGTGGCTGTGACAGTGGGGGAAGCCCGCGGAGACCTGCGCAACATCACCCATTTCATCGGGAACAATACCAAAACCACCTTGACTTCTCTGCACGCCGACAACAGCTGGCGGCTTGATCGGGGCGAAAACGCCGGTACGCTCAACACCCGCCTGAGTTTCGAGGGCGTTACCGACCTGATTGGAGGCGAGGGCGTTGATACGTTCCGTCTCGACGGCGGTGGCGTGACCGGCCTGATTGACGGTGCTTCCGGCAATGACCAGTTTCTGATGAACCTGCCCACCGGTGTCGAAGGCAATCAGCGTCTGAGCGGCGGCGCAGGCGATGATGAGTTGCGGGTGTCCGGCGGTGATGCGAATTATCAGGTGACCTACAGCACGCGCACTGGTGGTGAGGAACAGCTTCGCTACACTGCCGGCAATGGCAAGGTCTTCGGTGTCGAGTTTTCGCAGCTGGCGCAGGTGCAGGACAATGTGCTGGCCGATGTGTTGACTATCAACACCCGCCTGAATCCGGATCGGGTCGTAATAGAAGACAATCGCGTCCAGGTCAGTGATCTGGCGCAGCTCAATTACACCAACAAAACCAACCTCACTCTCGCCGCCAATACCGACGATGTGGTGGATCTGGTCGGTGCCCTGTCCGTGCCCGGGCGCCTGGAAATTCGCAACGCCCGGGTAACCCAGAGTGCGGACGAGGCCTTGTCCGCACGCGAGCTGCGTCTGGTCTCGGTCAGCGAGTTTGGCTCCGTCGAGAGCCCAATCGAGACCGGGATTGAAACCCTGATGGCGGATGTCGGCACCGGTGGCCTGGCGCTGCGTAATAGCGAAGCCCTGGTATTGAAAGAACTGCGCAGCCTGGGGCGTGCGCAGGTGACGGCTCGAGGCAATCTTACCAGCGACGCGGATCTTTCCGTCGCGGGTGTCACTCACTTTGCGTCCGAGCAGGCGGGTATCTATCTGGATGGCGGCAACCGTTTCAGCAATACCGTTCATCTTGATGCCGCCCAGGACATTGAGCTGCATCATCAACGCGAGTTGTTGTTGGGCGACGTGCAGGCACAGACTTTCGGGCTCAATAATCGCGGTGATGTTGCTCAGAGTAATGGTGCCTGGACGGTCGACCTTCTGGATCTGTCCGTTGATGGAAACCTGCAGGCCATGAACGAGAACAACCGCATTCAGGGCCTGCGTGCGGACCAGGTGGGGGATCTGACGCTGGACAGTCGTGAGGTATTGCGTCTGGATAGCATCGACAGCGACGGTCAGGTGCGGATTGGTAGTCGGGGCCTGTCGGTTGAAAACCGGCTCAGCGCCGAAAGCCTGAATCTCGATGCACAAAACGGTAGCCTGACTATCAATCATTCAATTACCGCAAACGATATTCAGCTTGCCGGTGAGCGGGTCGCGCAGGACGCCGAGGTGATCAGTGGTGGCGCCCTGAGCATTAACGCCAAGGACGCTATTGAACAGAATGCTCGATTGGCTGCGGTGGCGGATATTCAGTTGGACGCCGGCGGTGAGTTGACCATGAGCCGCTCGGCGCGCACCGAAACCCGATCCGGCAACATTGAGTACGCCGCTGGCGACAATCTGACCATCAGTTACCTCGACAACCCTGAGGGCACCATTGCGCTGCGCAGTGGCCGGCGCATTGAATCCGCACTGGAAGCGCAGACGACCGGCGTGATTGCTCAGCGAATCGAACTGGCGGCCATCGAGGGCATTGGTGCCGGACAGACCATCGCGCTTGATACCCGTGAACTGCACGCCACCAATAACCGGGGCCGGATCGATCTGGGCAATACCGGGGACGTGCGGATCGATCGCCTGGCCAACAATGACGATATTGTGTTTTTCAACGAAGGGACGGTGACCCTGGATAACCGGGAGGGGCCGGTATTTGATCGTTCCGCCGAGGGTGCCATTGAGGCCGGCGGCGTGGTGAATGCCAACTACTATGTCGGTACCGTTCGTTTTACGGTCGCGGAGGGCAGCCTGCTGGGACTGGGCGGCATCAATGTGAACAAGCCGGACCTGGTCGGCCGGCGAGGCCTTTTTGTCGTGAGTGGCGATATCGGGTCGGTGGCCCGGCCGCTGGTCATGTACTTCAAGGACTCGCTGGTTCTGCAGGGTATTCGGAGCTGGCAGCCTGTCTGGGGTTTTGGCCAGATACCGGAAACATTCGAAAACAACTCGGCCATTCAGTTCAGCAATCAGGAGCTGACCAGTGCCGGTGAACAGATGGTAGAAGTGGAAAGCCTGGAAGACATTGACCCCGCCATTTTCACCGCAGTACGCAACTACAGTTTCGACGAAGTCTCGATTCTTATGCCACCGGATCAGCGCTACGGCAATGAGGAGGAAGACGAGGAACGGTATTCCGCGTACTGAGTGTGTTCAATCATAACGACCAAAAAACAGGGATTAAAGGACGTTTCATGAGTGCCGTATCAACAGCTCTGAAAGTGGTGGGTCTGGCCTGCCTGGGCTTCGCCACCACGCCATGCCTGGCGGGCAGTTTTCTGGAAATGCCGGATACCACCGAGGTGCCGGATCTGGAAGAGCAGAGTCTGCGTCTGGATCTGGATGTGCCCCCCGTGCGTGACCGCAGCCCCGACCCCCAGGCAGGCCCCCGGCTGAACGTGCGCGAATTTCGCGTGCAGGGTCTGGTGGAATACCCGGAACTGGGCATTACCCGGGCCGAAGTGATGGAGAAAGTCGAAGCGTTGCGCTTCGATATGATGGATGAGGATGCCATGCTGGAATCGGGCTATACGCTCGATGAGCTGGCATCGCTATCGGATCTGATTGCGGAAATCGAAGAAGACACCAAGGATCGCCACGTCGGCCCGCTGGAAGTACAGCGCGTGGTGTTCCATGTGCGTGAGCAGCGGCGGCAACGGGGCATTACTCTGGGCATGATTGAAACCGTCGCCGATACCATCACCCGGTATTATCGCGAGCGGGGCTTCATTCTAGCCAAAGCCTATATTCCCGAACAGCGGGTGCGCGACGGCGTGGTCAACCTCACCGTGCTGATGGGCAATCTTGGCGAGGTACGGGTGGAGAACAATGACCACTATCGGGACCGTACCCTGGCCCGGGTGTTCGATGGCGTGCTGGATAAACCGGTAAAAGCGGGCGTCATTGAAGAGCGCCTGTTTTTTGTCAACGATTTGCCAGGTGTGCGGGCGCGCGGCTTCTTTGAGCCCGGTCAACAGGTGGGCGATTCGCGCATGGTCCTGAATGTCACCGACGAGCGTCGGCTCGATGCCAACCTGCGCATCGATAACCACGGCTCGGAATCCTCCGGCGAGTATCGATTGTACGGCGATGTCTATTGGCACAATCCACTGGGTATTGGCGATCAGCTGCAGGTCGGGGTGCTCAACTCCTACGAGCCGGATAACTCCCTGTATGGCATGTTCCGCTACCGGGTGCCCGCCTACTTTCCGCGCCTGAAGTTTTCGGTGGGCGCCTCCAGCAATGACTTTGTGGTCGGACAGTCGAGTTCCGATGATATTGATGCATTGAATATTGAAGGTCGTTCAGAGGTGCTCGACGCGGCGCTGGACTATCAACTGCGTCGCACCCGTCTGAAGAACCGGTCGGTACACTTGCGCTGGGCGGAAATCGGCTCGGAAATGGACTTTGTCAACTCGGCGTTGGTGCGGCACAGCGTTGTTCGCAATCTGACGCTGGAGTACCGCTTCGATCGCCTGGATGAAGAGCGACGCTTGCTGCACCAAGGGGGCCTGAGCGTTACCCGAAGCGAATTCAGCAAGGTGGACCCGATGGATGAGCAGTTGCCTCAGACGCCGACTCTGGTGAATTTGGACTATACCCTGCTCGGCTTCTGGCGGTTACCCTTCACCGAGCTGGGGACCCGGGTGATCAGCCGCACCTCATTGCAGTACTCGGGAGAGGCGCTTTCGTCGGTGAATCAGTTCTCTCTGTCCGGCCCGCGCAAGGCGCGCGCTTTTGCCCTCAATGCCTATTTTGCGGACGACGGTGTACACACCGGTGTCGACTGGATTTTCCCCGGTTTCGGGCCACTGAAAGACGCGCTGCAGCCCATGCTGTTTGCCGACTATGGCTACGGGCAGCGCTATGCGATCCTGGAGGGGGATGAGGACACCGAGGGGGAGTTCAGCAATATTGGTCTCGGTTTTCGGATCAACGTAGCCGGGGTGCGCGGCTCGCTCACCCTGGCCCAGCCCCTCGCGGCCCGCAATACGGCGCTGGAGGATGATAGCGATATTGAGGACGACGTCCGGGCCTACTTCGATCTCCAGTATAGTTTTTAGATGTCGTAGACCACTTAACATTCGAAAAAAGGTGTCGGTTGGGGTATGGTTACCCTCAAGTAGATGGTCATATTGAATATAAGGGCCTTCTGCGATTCCACGATAACGAGGGGTAACCATGATAAAGAGAGTGAAGTCCTTATTCAGACCCGTGGCGGTCGGGCTATGCGCCGCCGCGCTGGTCACGGCCTGCGCGACCCAGCCCGGCAGCGACACCCTGACGCTCAACGAGCGTGATTACTTCGAACGCCCCGGCGTCAACGTCTTGGCGTTCGCCAACCCACCCGGCGGCCTGTTCTTCGACGCCAAAACCAGTGGTGTGGAAATCATCCACCACGGTGAACGCACCGCCACCAACGGCGATGTGCGCCTGCTGCCCACCCCCGAACAGTGGGATGGTATGGGCCAATTGGTCGAGCGCCGGGTCATTCGGGACAGCCAGCGGGTGGAAACCCAGTTGGCCTACCCGGAGCACGACTTTGAATACACCGTGGTGACCGAAGCGCAGGGCGATAAAGTCCTGATGCGAGTGTTGCTGGATGAGCCGCTGCCCGCCGCTCTGGAAGGCAAGGCTGGCCTGAACATGGAATTTGTCCCGGCGGCCTATTTCGGTAAGGGTTACCTGGCCGATGGCGTGGCCGGCACTTTCCCGCGCCACCCCGCCGGCCCGATGATCGTCAAAGATGGCCTCACCGAGTCCACCCCCTTTGCTCAGGGGCAGCACCTGGTACTGGCGCCGGAAGACCCCAAACGCACCGTAAGTATCCGTAACCTGCGCGATGAGCGCGAACTGATGCTCTACGACGGTCGCAACAAGGCCCAGAACGGCTGGTACGTGGTGCGCAGCCTGCTGCCCGCCGGCGAATCCGGTGTGGTGGCCGAGTGGGAACTGGATATCAACGGCATCCCCGGCTGGACCCGGGATCCGGTCATCAGTTATTCCCAACTGGGCTATCATCCGGCGCAGAACAAGCGTGCCATCATTGAGCTGGACGCCAACGCTCAGCCCGAGGGTTCGGCGCGTCTGCTGCGGGTCAAGGACAGCGGCGATACTGAGGTGGTCAAGCAGGGTACCCCGGAGACCTGGGGCGACTACCTGCGCTACCAGTATCTGACCTTCGATTTCTCCGATGTCACCGAGCCCGGCCTTTACCAGTTGGCCTATGGCGACCAGACCACGCTGCCTTTCCCGATCGACGATAAGGTGCATGAGAACACCTGGCAGTTGACCCTGGATGTCTTCTTCCCGGTGCAGATGGACCATATGAAAGTGCGCGAAGCCTACCGGGTCTGGCACGGTGCCTCGCACCTGGACGATGCCCTGCAGGCACCGCCCAACTACGAGCACTTTGACCTCTTTGCCCACGATGAAAATACCGATACCGACTTCGAGCCCTTCGAGCATATTCCGGGCCTGAACTACGGCGGTTGGTACGACGCCGGTGACTACGATATCCGCACCCAGTCCCAGTACTTCACCGTGCAGCATCTGGTGCACACCTGGGAGCAGTTCGGTATCGATCGGGATAACACCACCGTGCTGCAGGACAAGCGCTACGCGGAAATCCATCGTCCCGACGGCAAGTCCGACATTCTCCAGCAGATCGAGCACGGCACCCTGGCGCTGATTGCCCAGCACCGGGCCATCGGGCACGCCATTCCGGGCATTGTCGCCTCGCACCTGTACCAGTATCCGCACCTGGGTGACGGTTCCACCAAAACCGACAACAAGGTCTATGACCCGGCGCTGGATCCGCATGCCGACGAACGCGGTGTGGGCGAGATGTACGAGCCATCCACCATTGATCCGACGCCCACCGAGGACGTGATGCCCTCGGACACTATGCGCAGTGGCCGGTTTGATGACCGTTGGGCTTTCACCACCAACACCACCGCGCTCAACTACGGCTCCGCCGCCGCATTGGCCGCCGCCAGTCGGGCCCTGGGCGGCTACAACGACGAGCTGGCCGAAGAGAGCCTGCAGACCGCCCGAAACGTCTGGGAGTACGAGCAGGGCCGTGAACCCAACACTTTCCGCAACGCCAACACCACCGGCGGACGGATTGAGGAAGAGCAGCTGAAGGCGGCCGTGGAGTTGTTACTCAGCACTCAGGAGGAAAAATACGCGGACGCGGTGCGCGCGCTGCTGCCGCAGGTCTCCGAGCGCTTTGCCCAGAACGCCTTCATGCTGGCGGCGGCGCTGCCGCTGATGGATGAGGCCTACGAGCGCGACCTGCGCGAGCTGACCCAGGCCTATCGGGACAGCATTGGCGAGTTCGAAGCCGAGAATCCCTTCGGCGTGCCTATCACCCGTGGCGGCTGGGCCGGTGCCGGTACCGTGATCAGCTTCGGTATCGCCAACTACTGGTTGAATCAGGCCTTCCCGGACATTGTCGAAGCGGACCTGGTGCACCGCAGCCTGAACTTCGTGTTCGGTCAGCACCCGGCTTCCAACTACTCGTTCGTGTCGGGCCTGGGGCCGGATTCGGCCACTGTCGCGTACGGCAGCAACCGGGCGGACTTCTCCTTCATCCCCGGCGGTATCATCCCGGGCATTCTGGTGTTGCCACCGGACTTCCCGGAAAACAAAAACAACTGGCCGTTCTTCTGGGGTCAGAATGAGTACGTGATCACCGTGGGCGGTAGCTATCTGTTTCTGTCCAATGCGGTGCGATCGATGTTTGCTCAACCCTGATTGAATCGTCAGCCACGTATTGAGAGCGGCGCCTTCAAGGCGCCGTTCTTCGTCATGGGGCGTCGCCTGGTGCCCGGCTGACAAAAAATAACGCGGATTTTTCGCAACCCGCTTTGAGTCCTGCAGTCAAACCGTTAAAGTACCCCTTCGATGGATGACCTGTGCCCGGACTGACGTTTTGCTGACTTTCTGCTCCCGCCCGATGTCCACTCTGGCCAGTGCCACTGTGGGCGCCTTGCTGCTTTGCTTTGCCCCCCTCCTCTGGGCCGCATCGCCCGACATCCGAATAGAAGGCGGCAGTGATCGCCTGCGCGACAATGTGCGCAGCTTTATCACCATCACCGATGAGCCATGCGACACACCCTTGTGGCGTTTGCGCGCTCGGCTGCGGGAGTTGAGCCGTCAGGTGCAGTCGGCGGCCCAGGCCCTGGGTTACTACCACCTGAGCAGCGAGCATGAACTCAGCCGGGGCGAGGACTGCTGGGCACTGACGCTGACCCTGGAGCCCGGTGAGCCGGTCCGACTGGCGCAGGTGGAGGTGGTCATCAAGGGCGAGGGCGAAAACGACGGGGCGTTTCAGTCCATTCGCAATCAGCCGGGGCTGCGGGTGGGGGATATTCTGGACCACGGCCGGTACGAATCGCTCAAGAGCCGCTTCGGCGTGCTCGCCTCGGCGCGGGGTTATTTCGAGGGACGCTTTGAGCGCTCTCGAGTGGTTGTCGATAAAGACGCGAATACCGCGGATCTGGAACTGATCTACCACACCGGTCCCCGGTATCAGTTTGGCGAGCTTCGCCTTGAGCACGACATCCTCGATGCCTCCTTCATCGAGCGTTATTACACCTTCCAGTCGAGCGAGCCCTATGACACAGAGCCCATGCTCGAGCTGAAGAGCCGGCTCAATGCCAGTGATTACTTTCGCTCGGTTCGGGTCAACCCTCTCCTTCAGGAGCTCGACGGGCAGACGGTGCCGGTGTCGATCGAACTGGAAGGGCGCAAGCGTCACGGCTACTCGATTGGGGCCGGTTATGCCACAGACACCGGACCGCGCCTGCTGCTGGGGTACGAAAACCGCTATGTGAACAACCGGGGCCACGCCTTCAACGCTGATATCAAAGTGTCTGAGGTAGGCACCAATGTGGAGGCGGCCTACAGCATTCCGATGAGTCGGCCCGCCAATGAGCTGGTGCGCCTGTATACCGGCTACCAGAACGAGAAAACCGACAACACCCTCAGCGCCATCAACACCGTGGGTGCCAGCTATACCCGCTCCGAAGAGGACAGTGACTGGCTGCAGACCTACTCGCTCAACTATGAGCGGGAATACTACGAGGTCGGGGGGCAGCCGGAGCAGCGCTCGGACCTGTTGATCCCGGCGTTCAGTCTGTCCCGCACCCGAAGCGACGGCAACAACTACCCGCTCTCGGGCTGGAGCTTTCTGGGGCGGATATCCGGGTCGCCGTCCAGTCTGGGCTCCGACACGAGTTTTGTGCAGCTCTACGCCCGGGTCAAGGGAATCTACGGCATTGGCCCGGGGCGGTTGCTGCTGCGCGCCGAAGGGGGTATCACCGAAGTGGCTGAGTTCAATGACCTGCCCGTATCGCAACGCTTCTTTGCCGGTGGTGATGCCAGCGTGCGCGGTTACGACTACAAGTCTATCGGCCCCGTCGAGCTGAGCGAGGACGATAACGAACCGGTCGTGGTCGGGGGCAATCACCTGTTGACCACCAGTGTGGAATACGACTACCGCATCATGAATAACTGGGCGATCGCCGCCTTTGTGGATCAGGGCAATGCGTTCAACAATTCGGATTTCGATTTCAAACGCAGCGTCGGGTTGGGCGTTCGCTGGATTTCCCCCATTGGCCCGGTGCGGGTGGATTTCGCCCGGGCGCTGGATGACCATGAAGGTTGGCGCCTGCATTTGAGTATGGGGCCGGATCTATGAAGCCCTGGTTCTGGAAGGCATTCAAATACCTGCGCTGGACGCTCTATAGCGTCCTGGCGGTATTGATTCTGCTGTTGGCGCTGGTCACCGCGATCGTGGCGACCGAGCCCGGCAGCCGCTGGGCGCTGAATCAGGTGGCCCAGCGGTTGCCCCTGACCTTTGACCGGATGAGCGGCAACCTGGTTACCGGGCTGGACCTGGGCTGGGTTGAATATCGGCTGGAGGAGCAACATTATCGGATAGAAGATCTGTCCTTCCGCTGGCAACCCCTGGCGTTGCTGTACAGTGCCGTGTCGGTGCAGTCCCTGCGGGCCAGTGCGGTGGAATTACACTTGCCTCCCCCCGCGGAGGAGGCCGCCCCGGAACCGGACGGACCTCGGGAGTGGCCCACCTTGGCGCTGCCGGTGCGGATCGAATTGGGTGGAGTCGACTTGCGCAACATCCGCATCCACCAGCAGGAACAGGTAACCGAGCTCTACGGCATCAGCGGCACGCTCAGTCTGGGAACTTTCAACCTGCGTGTGTGGGATCTTGCCGCGGTGGGGCCGGAGTTCGAGGTGAGACTTAACGGTCGCACAGCACTGCGCTACCCCTATGACTCGAATCTGACGTTGGCCTGGCGCTACACCCTGCCGGAGTTGGGCGAACAGCCCATGACCTTTCGGGGGGAAGCGGATATCGAGGGCGATCTGACCAGCGTCACCGCCGAGCACCGTCTTACCGCACCGGCCACCATGACCAGTGATCTTCGCTTCTGGCCCAACCTGGATGACGAACAAACCCAGCCACAGTTGGTGCTGGATACGCTCTGGCCGGAGCAGCTGTTGCCACCGACACTATTCCCCGCCGACTGGCCGGTGCTGGAAACCGGTGGACGGCTGCAGTTGTCCGGTTGGCTCAACGATTACCATCTGGAGGTCGCCTTCTCTGGCCAGGGGCCGGGCCTTCCGTCGGTGAACGCTCGTGCCAAAGGGCTCGGCAGTCTCGAACACGTGGCTCTGGAAACTCTGGCCATTGACCTGCACGACGGAGGGCTGAATGCCAGCGGCACACTGCGCTGGGCGCCGCAACTGGAATGGGATGTGGGCGTTGAGTTCCAGAAAATAAATCCCGCCGAACTGCCGGTGCCAGCCCTCGCCGGTTGGCCCGGAGAGATAGAGGGGCAGTTCAATAGCGAGGGGCAGCAGGTAGATGGCGACCTGCGCGCCTCCGTAACCGACCTCAATGTCGCCGGCCAGTTGCGCGCCATGGCGTTGCTATTGCGTGGCGATATCGATGTGGAACAGGGGCGACTGCTGACCCGGGAGCTCAGGCTGGCGCTCGGGGCCAATCAGATGGTCCTGAACGGGGCCCTGGGGGAGCAGCTCGACCTTCAGGCGCAAGTGCAGGCGCCCATTCTCTCGCAGCTGGACCCCGCCCTTCAGGGAAGCCTGAATGCGGACATGACGCTGAGCGGACCGATGAAAGACCCCCAAGGCGAGGTGACCTTGAACGGTCAGTCCCTGGCCTGGACGGACTATCAGGTGGGCCAGTTGGACCTTAGCCTGGCGCGCACCGGTGGTGACTTCAACGCACAGTTGAGCGCTTCGGATTTGACGCTGGCGGGGCAGTCGCTTGAAACGATATCGCTGGAGGGCCGGGGACGGGTGCAAGAGCACCAGTTGGATCTGGCTCTGGTTTCCGAACATTGGGGCAGCGCCGCCGCATCCCTGTCCGGTGGTTACAGTGAGGAGCGCTGGGAAGGGGCTTTGACCCGCATGGATCTGGAGCCCCCCGACCCCCTGCTGTGGGAGCTCGATCGCCCGGCCCCTCTGGTGCTGTCGGCCCGCGAGGTGGTCGTTCAGTCGCTCTGTCTGAGCCCGGTGCCGCGTTGGCAGCGTCGGGAAGGGGTTGCCGCCACCGAGGCGCCGGAAGGGCGGATCTGCCTGGATGGACAGTGGCAACCGGATGGCGGCGCCAGTGCCCTGGCGCTGGTTGAGGGATTGCCGCTTCGACTGGCGCAGCGTTGGCTGGAGCCCGAAGTATCGCTTGAGGGCACCCTGGAAGGCCGGCTGGAGTTGCTGATGCCGGCCTCGGGGGCTGCCAATGCCCGGCTGAGACTGGAAACCCGAGAGGGGGCTTTGCGCTATCAGTTCGGCGAAGATGATGAGGAGGTCTACCCCTGGCAGACCACCCGTCTGGAGGCAGACTGGCAGAATCAGAAAGTCGAGGCATTGCTGGAGAGCGACTGGGGCGAGATTGGGCGCATCCAGGCGAAGGCCGACTGGGCCACGGATAGTGGCGCTCTCGAGGGAACCCTGCAGGCGGGTATCGACTCCCTGACGCCGCTTGAGGCTCTGGTGCCACAGTTGCAGGATGTGGCGGGCCGTCTGTCGGCGGATATGACGCTGGGAGGACGTGTCAGTCAGCCGTTGTTGACCGGTGAGATCACTCTGCGCGAGGGCGCCGCCAAGGTACCGGCGGTGGGGCTGAACCTGCAGGGATTGCAGCTCTCGGCGCGCGCCATGGAGCAGCAGTTGGCGCTGCAGGGGCAGGTGACCTCTGGCGACGGACAGTTGCGGCTCGAGGGCAGGGTCGAGAATCCGTGGAGAGCGGATCGACAGGTAACCGCTCAGTTGACCGGCGATCGCTTTCAGGCGCTCAACACCCGGGAGCTGCTGGTACTGCTGAGCCCGGATTTACAACTGACCATGAACCGCGAGCGCATTGACCTCAGCGGCGATGCGGTGATCCCCAAGGCGCTGGCGAAATTCAAATCCCTGCCGGAATCGGCGACGCGGGTGTCGGACGATGTGGTCCTGAAGGATCGCAATGGCAATGGCGATGAACCGACAGGTCCCCAGTTGTTCGTGGACCTGAATCTGGCCCTGGGCGATGACGTGCGTTTTGAGGGGTTCGGCCTGACCGCCCGTCTGTCCGGTGAGCTGCAGGTACTGCAAAACCCTGAACGGGGGCTGCTCACCGTGGGTGAGGTCGGAGTGGCCGAGGGGCGCTATAAGGCCTATGGCCAGGACCTGGACATCGAAAGGGGCCGCTTGATCTTCCAGGGGCCCTACGACAATCCGGGGCTGGACATTCGCGCTACCCGCGAAGCGGATGAAGTGACCGCGGGCCTGGAAATTGGCGGCACCTTGCAGAGGCCCCGCAGCCGCGTATTTTCCACCCCATCACTGCCGGACAGTGAAGCCATGGCGATACTGCTGACCGGCAAGTCCCTCAACAGCTCCTCCTCGGCGGATGCTTCCATGCTGATCAATGCCATCGGCGGACTGGGGCTTGAGCGCAGTGGCTTCATCACCGCCGAAATCGCCGAGACCTTCAGCCTCGACGAGTTTCGGATTCAGCCCGAAGATGACGTCACCGAGAGCTCGCTGCACATTGGCAAATACCTGACGCCGCGACTGTTTGTCCGCTACGTTGTCGGGCTGTTCGACCAGACCAACAGTCTGGGACTGCGCTATGAGATTACCGAAGAGTTGCGGTTGGAAGCTGAGTCCGGGGTCACCCAGAGCGTGGACATGATCTACAAATTCGAACGCTAGAATTGGCTGCATGGACCGTTAGCGCAGGGACGCCACCGTCTCGCGCAAAAACGCCTCCGCATCGGCGGCGTTGATCGGGCGGCTGAACAGGTAGCCCTGTATGTCGTGACAGCCGAGACGGCGCAGAAATTCCCGCTGAGCCTGGGTTTCCACCCCTTCGGCGATGACACGCAAGCCCAGGCTCTGGGCCAGGGTGATGATGGTACTGATGATCACCCGGTCGTCGTTGTCACTGGTAATGTCGCGGACAAACGACTGATCGATTTTCAGCTTGCTGATCTTGAACCGCTTCAGATAGCTCAGTGAAGAGTAGCCGGTACCAAAGTCATCAATGGACAGGCTGATGCCGGCCCCATGGAGGCGGTTGATCATGGTGACCGCCCGCTCGGGATCATCCATGGTGATGCTCTCGGTCAATTCCAGCTCCAGGTATTCCGGTGGCAGGGCGGCATCGTCCAGAATGCTCAATACCATGTCTGGCAGGTTTGGCTGATGGAATTGGGCCGCCGAGAGGTTGATGGCAATTTTCGGCGGAGCGATGCCGGCATCGATCCAGCGTCTCAGTTGCTGAGTGGCCTCGCGCATCACCCACTCGCCAATGGGCACGATCAATCCACTGCTCTCGGCGATGGGAATGAATTCCGCCGGGGATACCCGGCCCAGGTCGGGGTGGTTCCAGCGCAGGAGCGCCTCAAAACCGATGATGGTGCTGGTGTGCAATTCCTGTTGAGGCTGGTAGTACAGCTCGAACTGATTGTGCTCCAATGCCTGGCGCAAGGCATTTTCCACTCGCATCAGCCGGACGTAATGGGTCTGCAGTTCGGGCGTGAAAAAACTGTAGGTGTTGCGGCCCTTCTGTTTGGCCCGGTACATGGCGATATCGGCATTGGTGTACAGCTCACTCAGATGGGTGCCGTCTTCGGGGTACAGGGCGATGCCCACCGAGCTGGTAACCGAAAGATCGTAGCCGTCAATACGGAAGGGGCGGTTCAGTAGCGATAACAGTTTCTGGGCGGCATGAGCGGCGCCGCTGGCATCGGTGGCGGGCAGCAGCAGAATGAACTCGTCGCCGCCGGGGCGGGCGAAGGTGTCTTCCTCGCGCACCATTCCCTGCAGACGATCGGCAAAGGCCTGTAGCAGGCGGTCGCCGGCCTTGTGTCCCAGGGAGTCGTTGATGTTCTTGAAGTTGT
>NZ_DFTP01000020.1:64094-75010 GCF_002381585.1 Marinimicrobium sp. UBA4209 | reverse complement strand
TCCATGTTGCCGTTCCAGGCGAGATAGCCGACGGCGCCGCCGTAGACACCACGTTTGACCGGCTCCAGCTCGTCGATGATTTCCATCGCGCGAATCTTCGGCGCGCCGGACAGGGTGCCCGCCGGCAGAATGGCGCGCAGCGCGTCCATCGCGGTCAGTTCCGGCTTGGTAGGCATTAACCGAAGCCCAGTAGCCCAAAGGCTCAAAATAGGCTTCGAACGACACTTTTATGCCGGTTTCAATCGCCTGGCGATAGTAGGTTTCAAAATCGGTCCCCAGTGCCTCGGGAAAGGCTTCCCACAGGCTCATCCCAAGCAGTTCATCCCGGGAACGCTCCAGCAGCCGCTCCGCCTCCCGGTTCACATAGGTGAACACCCAGTCCGTGTTGACGGTAAAAAATGCGTCGGTGATGCTTTCCAGGGTGGTGGCCAGACGCTCGGCCAACTGCTTGGCCCGCTCTTCACTGTCCCGACGTTCGTGGACGTCGATGGCGCTGCCGTACCATTTGATGGTTTTACCATTCGGGTCCTTGATGGGCATGGCCTGAATGGCGTGCCAGCGCCAATAGCCATCGAACCGGCGCAGGCGAATCTCCAGATCCAGTCGCCCTCCCTGGTCGAGTGCCATATCCCAGGCCAGGTTATAACGACCTTGGTCGACGGGTTCAATCGCGTCCCGCCAGACATCATCCAACAGTGGATCGTCGTGCTCGCAGCCGAGAAATTCCTCCAGCATCCGATTGCCGTAATCCAGGCGCCCGGCCAGGTCCGCCGTCCAGACGAGGTGGGGCATGGCGTTGGCAAATTCACGAAAGCGCTGCACCCCCTGGGCCAGCAGGGACGAAGCGTGTTTGCGCTCGGTCACATCCTGAACCGCCCCTTCCAGACGCACCACGTCTCCCCGCTGATTCAATATCGGGTGCGCCTGCACACGAACCCAGACATAGCGGCCCAGCGCGGTGACAATCTGCGCCTCAAGGTCTAAAAAGGCCTTTTCCTGCAACACATGGTCCACCGCCACGGACACTCGGCGTTGAAATTGCGGCGTGTAATAACTGAGGGCCTGTTCAAGGGTAAACACAGTGCCGGACGGCACATCAAAAATGGCGCAGGCTTCGTCGTTCAATGTCATCCGCTCGGCAATCATGTCCGCCGACCAACCGCCGAGCCGGGCCATCTGGGTGGCGATATTCAGCAGGCGATCCTGATCCACCAATTGCTGCGAGAGCCATCGTTGATCCGTAATATCCGATGCAAATCCCGCAAGACGCACCACCTGCCCCTGATCATTGAGCACCGGGAAGGCGCGGTCGTGCACCCAATGCCGACTCCCATCAGGGCGCTGGATTTCGTACTCGATGTCATAACGACCGCCGATTTGCTGAGCACGCATCTCGGCGACACGTCCTTGATGCTCGGGAACCACTGCGTTAAACCACTGCTCCGGGTTGACCAGCAACGACGCCCGGGATCGGCCCCACAAAGATTCATAGGCCGGGGAGACATACAATAATTGACCGGTTTCTACATCAGTCAGCCAGAAGACTTCTTCGACACTCTCCGCCAACTGACGAAACAACACCAACTCATTATCGAGCGCCTGCTCCAACGCCTGACGCCGTCGGTCGTTGGCCGCGACCAACATGACCAGCACGAGAATCAACACAAGCAGCGCAGCCTCCCCAACGTAGCGCCACCAAGATTCAGTGCGCCAGGAAAACAGGCCGGATTCGGAAGAGAACTCCTGAAAGTGCAGCCCCAGGATCAGCAACCCCAAGGACAGGGTGGCCCAGCGCAGGACCATTGCATAGGTTCTCTGAGCCGCCAGTCGCTCGACTATTTTATTTGACTGTGGTTTCATTCGGCTGAGACTCACGCGCGCCCATAAAGAGCCGTTGGTATATGATCAGTGTAAACCAAAGTGAACAAAGCGACACCCGTCGCAACGCGCCAAAATATCGGCGATTTTCGATCTTCTTCCTTGCAATTGTTTTTGCCGCCGATATCGTGACGCCACTTGGGGTCGCCCACGGTATTCTATACCTTCTGGTCATCGCCCTGGCCAATCAGACTCGTGATCGGGATTGGGTTCTACGCATAGGACTTTGGTCGCTTCTGATGTGCAGCGCCGGCCTGTTACTTGCGGACCTTCCCGACGGGTTCCCTCTGGTGGCGGTGCTGGCCAACCGCCTACTCAGCCTTATTGCTATCAGCGTAACATTGACCGTCAGTCTGCGTTGGCTGGCAACCCGCGATGCGCTGGGCGACACCCGACGTCAACTTGAACCCAACCAACGGCACCTGCAACAGGCTCAGTCTACGCTCGACATGCTGAGCCATCAGACCGGCATCGGTTACTGGTGTTATGACAAGGCCAGCCAGACATTTCACCGCTCGGAACTGATTAACCCGATAATTGGTTTATCACCAGGAGAACCACCACCGGCCGATGGCGCCTTGAGCTTTTTTCCGGAACCCGGTCGCACGCAAGTGGTCGCCGCATTCGACGACTGTGTTCAGCATGGAAAGCCCTACATACAACAGTTACCGCTGGTCACTCGCAGCGGACAGAAAAGATTGGTACAGACCTCGGGGCGCCCCCTGTTCGATACCCAGGGTGTACAAATCGGGGTTGTCGGCACGCTGCAGGACCTGACCGGAACCACGCTGTCCAACAACCGGTTTGCGGAAAGCGCCCGCGCGCTGCAGTCGCAATTGGATGCGCTACCGGTGACGGTATGGAGTGCACTGCCCGATGGTTCGATCGATTATTTCAACCAGGCGCTCAGTGATTTTTCCGGTGTCCCTCGCGAGTCGCTTTCAGCGCCGGGCGAATGGTTGACGCTGCTGCATCCGGACGATCAGGAGCGTTGCGTTCAGACCTGGACGCAATGTATTCAGAATGGCAAACCCTACGATATTCAGTTTCGAATTCGCCGTTACGACGGGCAATACCGCTGGCATCAGGTTCAGGCAACGCCGGCGCGGGATATCAACGGTAATATTATCAAATGGTATGGTAGTGCCGTCGAAATTCCAGAGTCAGCGGTAAAGGTCTGAGCGGTACCGCTTGGTGCAGTTTCATGTTGGGTTTTGGTGACGGCGGATGCGCTGCGCTTATCCGCACTACGCAGACCGCAGAGATTACGGCGGATGCGACGCAACCTCTGTGCTATCCGTAGGGCGGATAAGCGCCGCAAGGCGCGCATCCGCCGTAACCCAAATCTCACACTGGCACCAAATGGGTTACCCTACGCCAAACCATCCACCGGAAAACCGGCCTCACGAAGACGAGCCATTTTATACCGCAATGTTCTCGGGCTGATCCCCAACCTTTCCGCCGTACGCTTCTTACTACCGCGCTCACTGTTTAACGTATTGACGATAATCTCAAACTCCCGGCGCTTCAGATCACTCCCCAGCGCCGGCTTTTCCTCTGACACATCAGACACCGGCGTCCGGATTCCCTGGTGTGGAAGCGATACCGGTTCAGACACTGGGGTGAACGCCATCGGGTCAGCGTCATTCACGGTCATACCCGCGCTTCCCCCCGAAGCCAGATCCGCATAGGCTCTATCCGCTTCCAACCCGAGATCCTCCGCCTGAATGAGATCACCGGGCTGCAGAATCAGAGCTCGCTGCATGACGTTATCCAGCTCGCGTACGTTCCCCGGCCAGTCGTAACCCGCAAGCGCCTGGCGAGCGGAATCGGTCAGTTGCACCCAACCGCGTCGCTGTTTTTGCGCGTGCTTGCGCAACAGTTGTTCCGCCAGGGGCACGATATCCTCGCGTCGCTCCCGCAGCGGTGCCCACTGCAGGGGCAACACGCTCAATCGATAGTAAAGGTCTTCCCGGAACAGGCCCTTGGCCACCTGTTCGCGCATGTCACGGTTCGAGGTCGCGATCACCCGAACATCCAGCGGGATGGTCTTTCGGCCGCCCAGACGCTCAACTTCACGCTCCTGCAGAACCCGCAGTAATTTGGCTTGCAACCCCACATCCATCTCGGAAATTTCATCCAGCAGTAAGGTCCCGCCGTTGGCCTGCTCGAACTTGCCTGGCGCGCTGGTATGAGCGCCTGTGTATGCGCCTTTCTCATGGCCGAACAGCATCGCTTCCAGCATGTTCTCGGGAATGGCCGCACAGTTGATCGCCACAAACGGTTTCTGATGACGCGGCGAGTGGTTGTGAATATAACGCGCCAACACCTCTTTCCCGGTGCCGGACTCTCCGAGAATCAGTACCGTCGACTCTGACTGCGCCACGCGCTGCGCCAATTGCAGAAGCCGCTGACTGGACGCCGCCTGAACCACAGGTTCATCACCCACCGGCGCGGAGCCGAGGTGACGCGCCAGGGTATCCACCAATAAGGCGGGCTCGAAGGGTTTGACAAGATAG
Organism: Marinimicrobium sp. UBA4209; assembly: GCF_002381585.1. Lineage (NCBI taxonomy): Bacteria > Pseudomonadati > Pseudomonadota > Gammaproteobacteria > Cellvibrionales > Cellvibrionaceae > Marinimicrobium > Marinimicrobium sp. UBA4209. The sequence goes on along the minus strand of NZ_DFTP01000020.1, from coordinate 70,613 downwards.
TCGACCGCGCCCTGCTTGATGGCATCAACGGACTGATTGATGCTCGCGTAGGCCGTGATCAACATCATGGGAATTTGCGGATACTGTTGCTTTACCGCCTGCAACAATTCCTGCCCGGACATGCCGCCCATATTGACGTCCGAGACAATCATCTGGCAGTCACTATCGGCGTTCAGTGTCGCCAGCGCCCGTTCACCGCTGTCGGCTTGCAGCACCTCGTAGTCCGCCAGTTCCAGCGTATCGGTCAGCGCTTCCCGCAGATCCGCATCGTCTTCAACCACAAGAATGCGGGGCCGGGCCATAGCCGGGGATGCCTGTCTTGCTGCTTGCGCCATGTGATTCTCCAGTGGATTGTTCAAATAGCTAATGGATCAATGTTTTAGTCGGGTCGGGTTTTTGTCGGGTTACGCTTCGCTAACCCGACCTACTCGCAGTTCCGTAGGTCGGATTAGCGCACAGCGCGTAATCCGACATCAGTTACCGCAACGGCCACCACCAAGGGCCTTTGAAACGCCTTTCGCAAGACTTCAATTGCTCGCGATAGCGCCGAGCCCGCTGTTCCACTTTACCGGCAACACCCACCAGCCACGCTTTCTGATCAAAGGTTCGCCGTTTAAAGCCGCCGTGACCTTCGTGGTACGCCAGGTACAGATTTCGGGCGTCGTTTTTGTCGATGCCAACCCGCTTTTTACTCTGGGCATTGTACCAGCCGACAAAATCAATCGCGTCTGCAAAATAGCTGCGGCTGGCCCAGTGATTACCGCTCATGCGCTGATATTCTTTCCAGGTTTCGTCTTTCACTTGCGCGTAGCCAAACGCGCTGCTCTTTCTCGGACCCGGGATCACCCACAGGATTTTCGTGCGCGGCGGCTTGGCCTTGGGGCGAAAGGTTGATTCCTGGTACATCATGGCCATCAACGTCGGGATGTCCGAGCCCCAACGGCGCTCGGCGCGCCGGGCGTCTTTGTACCAACCTCGCTTTTCGTCAAAGACGTCGCAGATGTTGTCGCTGCTCTTGGGCGGAGCGGAGGCGCAACCAACCAGTGTGGTCAGTGCCAACAGCATCAGACTCAGCGCTCGCATCAGTTCTGCTCCCACTGGTTCAACAACTCAAGCAGGCCGGCCTCGTCCATTATATCCACGTCCAACTCCTCGGCTTTTTTCAGCTTGGAGCCGGCCCCGGGGCCGGCGACAAGGTAATCGGTTTTCTTCGACACACTGCCCGCCACTTTGGCACCCAGGGCCTGCAGACGTTCCTTGGCCTCATCCCGTGTCAGGGATTCCAGCGATCCGGTCAGGACGTAGGTCAGCCCCGCCAGGGGTAAGGACCCACGGTCAATGGGCGCCTGTTCCGTCCAGGAAATGCCGGCGTCGCGCAGAGCCTTTACCGCCTCGCGGTTGTGGGGCTGGGCAAAGAACTCGGCGACGAAGTGGCCTACTACAGGGCCGATATCGTCCACTTGTTGCAGATGCTCTTCATCCGCTTGGGCCAGGGCATCCAGACTGCCGTAGTACTGGGCCAGATTGCGGGCGGTGGCCTCCCCCACTTCACGGATACCCAGGGCGTAGATGAACTTGGCCAGGGTGGTCTGTTTGCTGTTGTCCAGGGCCTTGAGCAGGTTGTCCGCGGACTTCTCGCCCATGCGTTCCAGCCCAGTCAGGTCTTCACGGGTCAGGTGGTAAAGATCGGCCACCGCGTTAACCAGGCCTTTTTCCACCAGCTGATCCACCAGCTTGTCGCCAAGACCATCCACGTCCAGTGCTTTGCGGGAGACAAAGTGCTTGATGGCCTCTTTACGCTGGGCGGCACAGATCAGGCCGCCGTCGCAGCGGGCTACGGCCTCGCCGGGTACGCGTTCGACCGGCGAGCCACACACCGGGCAGTGGTCGGGAAATTCAATCTCACGCGCATCGTCGGGGCGGCGGTCGGTGACCACCGAGACGATCTGCGGAATCACATCCCCGGCGCGGCGCACGATGACGGTATCACCGATTTTGACGCCCAGTCGCTCGATTTCGTCACGGTTGTGCAGGGTGGCGTTGGAAACGGTGACGCCGCCGACGAACACCGGTTCCAGCCGCGCCACCGGAGTGACCGCGCCAGTGCGCCCGACCTGAAACTCGACGTCGAGCAGTTGGGTCATTTCTTCCTGAGCGGGAAATTTATAGGCGATCGCCCAGCGCGGCGCGCGGGCCACAAAGCCCAGCTCGTCCTGCAGGTCCCGGCGGTTGACCTTGAACACGATACCGTCGATGTCGTAATCCAGCTGCGCCCGCCGTTCGCCCAATTGCTGGTAGTACTCAATACAGGCATCTGCGCCCTGCACTACCCGCATTTCACGGTTGATCTTGAGGCCCCAGTCACGGAACGCCTCGAGTGTTTCCGAGTGCTTGGCGGGTACCTCGCCATCTTCGACATAACCCACGCTGTAGGCACACATCTCCAGGGGGCGCGTCGCGGTAATGCGCGCGTCCAACTGCCGCAGGCTACCAGCGGCCGCATTGCGTGGATTGACGAACAATTTATCGCCCTTTTCCCGGGCCTTTTCGTTCAAGGCTTCGAAGCCGGCTTTGGGCATGTAAATTTCACCGCGCACCTCGAGCACCCGTGGGTACCCGGAGCCACGCAGTTTCAGGGGAATCGAGTCGATGGTGCGGACATTCTGGGTAATGTCTTCGCCCTGGGTGCCGTCTCCCCGGGTGGCGCCGCGCACCAGGAGGCCATCGCGGTACAGCAGGCTCACTGCAATGCCGTCGAGCTTGGGCTCGCAGGCGTATTCAATAGTGGCGTCGTCCTGCAGCCGATCCCGGACCCGCCGGTCGAAGGCGATCAGGTCGTCCTCGCCGAACGCGTTATCGAGGGAGAGCATCGGCAGTTCGTGAGTGACCGTGGCGAAGGCGCTCAGCGGTGTCTGTCCAACCCGCTGGGTAGGTGAGTCCGGCGTCACCAACTCGGGATACTCGGCTTCCAGATCCTGCAACTCGCGCATCAACCGGTCATAGGCCGCATCGGGAATCCGGGGCTCGTCCAGCGCGTAGTAGCGGTAGTTGTGTTCCTGAATCTCGGCCCGGAGCGTTTGCGCCCGGGCGCTGGTCTCGGCCGGAATGGCAGAGGTCGATTTGGCCATGTACGGAATTATCCTGGCAGTCGGGTTACTTCATTGTCAGACGGTTCAGCGTGGGCTCGTGCCCAGGTCGCCTAGTGCGGCATCCGGGACAGCTGCTTGCGCTCGAACTCGTGGATGCGCTGGCGGCAGTGTTCCTGGGTCTGCCGGGTCATGACGCTGCGGTTTTCGTCCTTGAGCTCGCCCCCCAGCTCCAGGGCAATGGCCCGGGCGGCTTCGAGCATTTCGTCGAACACTTCCACATTGTCCAGCTCGACCCGCTCTTCAAGCGGTAGCGTCATGAACAGGCTGACGCCGGGCGTTGTGAAGTCCGCCATGGTGTCCAGATCAAAGACGCCGGGCTTGACCATATTGGCCAGGCTGAACAGGATCGGGCCGCCACCTTTGGCCCCTTCGTAGCGATGGAAAATGTTCATGTCACCAAAGCGCAGGCCCGCTGACACCAGCGAGTCCAACAGAGCGTCCCCGCGGAATTGCTCACCGGTGGGCGCCATCACGTTCACGATCAGCACCTCATCGGGCTGCGGTGGCGCCTTCGGCGGCTCCTCCGGTTTGGCTTTGCGACGGTCAGAGGGCCCTTTTTCGGCTTTCCGGGGCTCGGGTTTTGCGGGCGCGGGTTTGGGCGATTTTGCCACCGGCGCTTCGGGCTTTTTAGCCTCACTGCGGGCGGGGCTCGAGGGTTCCGGCTTGGCCGCCCTGGCGCTGGATACGCTGCTGTCGGCGTTTCCACCCAAGGTGGGCTCGATCCGCTCCGGATCGTCCTCAAAGGTATCTTCGCCGGTGGTTTCCATCAAAATGGGCACCGATTCGTCCAGATTCAGCGTGACCTGCTCCGGAATGCCCCGGTGGGTTTCCGGGCGCTGGCGTTCAGAGGTCAGCTTGGAGGTGGCGGGCGGCCGAGTCTCGGCTTCGGCCGCTTCGCTGTCCAGTTCGGCCAGTTGCTGATCGAGGTTGGTTTCGTCGTCCTCGGCCAGCTCACCGTCCTCTTCCTGCAGCGCTTCGCGATCGTCAAACGCTCTATCATCAAAATCCTGACCATCAAGGTCCCGATCGTCATCGACTTCATCCACGGGGGCGTGATGGAAAGGACGCTCATCCTCCGGCGTCTCCCGATAGGCCACCACGCGCGCACCGCCATTGGGAAGCTCGGCGCTATAGTCGTCGGCGGCCGCCTTGCTCGACCCCGCTGAGCGGCGTACCGAGGGCGAAACCTTCAGGGAGTCTTTGCGGGCATTGTGCATACGCCGCCAGCCATCGAGCAGAATCCCGAGGATCAGGAGGATAATCAGTATCGTCAGCCAGTCACCCATAGCGTTAACCGTCAATTACTCCGTTGTCTGCTCGCCCGAGGCGCATTATACCGCTGCCAGTTCCGCGGCTTCGTCCACATCCACAGTAACCAGGCGGGATACGCCCGGTTCGTGCATGGTAACACCCATCAACTGGTGCGCCATCTCCATGGCAATCTTGTTGTGGGTAATATAAATGAATTGCACGTGCTGGGACATCTCTTCCACCATGCGGGCATAGCGGCCCACGTTGGCGTCATCCAGCGGCGCGTCCACTTCGTCCAGCATACAGAATGGTGCCGGATTCAGGCGGAAAATCGAGAATACCAGGGCAATGGCCGTAAGCGCCTTCTCCCCACCGGAGAGCAGGTGAATGGTACTGTTCCGCTTGCCCGGTGGCCGCGCCATGATGGCAATACCGGTATCGAGTAAATCTTCGCCGGTAAGTTCCAGATAGGCGTGTCCGCCGCCGAACACTTTAGGGAACAGCTCCTGGAGGGACTTGTTGACCTCGTCAAAGGTCTCCTTGAACCGTGTCCGGGTCTCGCGGTCGATTTTGCGGATCGCGTTTTCCAGAGTTTCCAGCGCTTCGCGCAAGTCTTCATCCTGAGCGTCCAGGTACTGTTTGCGCTCTGACTCGGTCTGGTACTCGTCGATGGCGGCCAGGTTGATGGCGCCCAAGCGCGCAATGCGGCCGGCCACCTGTTCCAGCTCCTGCTCCAGGGGCTTCACTTCGGCGTCCTCGGACAGGTCCGCCAACAAGGTGTCCAGGTCAAACTCATCTTCTTTCAGTTGCTGGGCGAGCCCGGCCCGCTGCACTTCAAAGGTCTGGGCGGCCAGGCGCTCCTGTTCCAGATGGGCCCGCACCGCCTGAACTTCCTGCTCAGCCTTGTGCCGGGCCTGTTCGGCGGTGCGCAGCTCCTGTTCGACCTCTTCAAGGGCGCGGCGAGCCTCGCTCAACTCCCCTTCGACCGCCAGGCGCTTGTCCAGATTCGCTTCCAGCTCAAGCTGGTGCTCCTCGGCGGGATCCCGCGTTTCGCCGAGTGCTTCCAGCAATTGTTCTTTGCGTTCGCGCAGCCGCTGGGTCTGCTCCTGCAGGCGGGTAATACCCAAGCGAATGCTGTCCAGCTGGGTTTTCAGAGACTGGGCGCGCATGGCCATTTCATGGGCCTTGTCGCGATCGTGCCGGGCCTTCTGCCGGGCCTGATCCAGACCGGAGCGGATTTCATCCCGCTGCTGCAACAGGCGCTCACGCTCATCGGTGTCCATTTCCATGGATTCGATGGCTTCGCTGAGGATCATCCGGGCTTCGGCGAGCTGTTCGCCCTCCTGGTCCAGTTGTTCACTGGCTTCCCGGATTTCGGTTTCGGTGCGCTCGCGGCGAACGCTGATCTGTTCGATACGGGCCTGCTTGGCACTCAACTGGGCTCGCAACTCACCGGCGCGGCGGCTCTGCTCGTCGGATTCCCGACGCTGGTTTTCCCGCTCGCGCTCGAGGTTCTGCACGGCCTCGCGGCCTTCGGTGCGGGCCTCATCCAGACGGGCAACGGTTTCCTCGAGTTCCGCAATGCTGGCGTCGAGCTCTTCAAGCTCCTGACGGCGGGCAATCACACCGTCGCTGGCGTCGGTGTCCCGGGCCACTTTCAGCCACTGGGGACCGAGCCACAGGCCGTCGCGGGTAATCACCGACTCGCCGGCCTCCAGCTGTGAGCGCAGCGCCAGGGCGGAGGGCAAGTCTTCGGCGATGTAGACACCGCGCAGCAACTCACTCAGATCCCAGTCGGCCTGAACCTTGTCCAGCAGGCGCTCCGCCTTGTCACCGGTGACGGCGCCCGGCCGGCGGGCCGTATCCATCAATACCAGTTCACCCTGGCTGAGTCCCCCGAGGGTATTGGCTACCGCATCAAAACCGTCCACGCAGACCGCCTGCAGACTGTTGCCCAGGGCAGTCTCGACCGCCTTGTCCCAGCCGTCGGACACGGTCAGGGTTTCCGCCACACGCGGCTGGTCGGTCAGTTGCTGCTCGGCCAGCCAGTCGGCGACGGCCTCGCTCTTCTCACCCAGGGCGGCCTGTTGCAGGGCTTCCAGGGAGGCGTGGCGGCCGC
>NZ_DFTP01000020.1:60201-64071 GCF_002381585.1 Marinimicrobium sp. UBA4209 | reverse complement strand
CTGTAGCTTGCTGCGCGCCTGATCCAGCTCGTCCGCCAGGCGGTTGTTGTCTTCCCGGCGGGTTTCCAGTTCCTCGCCCAACGCTTCGCTGCGACCGCGTTTTTCCTCGACCACCAGGTCCAGTTCGGCCAACTGTTCGTTCAGCTGTTCGATTTCTTCATCGTCGGAGCCCAACTGAAGGTTGGATTTCTCCTCCTTGAGCTTCTCGATCCGTTGCAGCAGGCGCTGCTGAACCTGTTCCAGATGCTGAATCCGGGACTGCTGAACTTCCGCCCGCTGGCGGGGCTCGGCGGCACGCTGGTTGAAGGTATCCCATTCGGTCTGCCAGCGCTGCATGGCCTCTTCCGACTCCTGCAAAGCGTCCCCGGAGGACTCCTCGGCGGCCCGAACCAGTTCCAGCTCCGGCTCTATTTCCATCAGCTCGGCTTCCCAGCCCTCGGCTTTCTCCCGGTCAAACTGCAGGCTGTCTTCGGCTTCGCGGCTGTCCCGCTCGGTCTGCTCCAGGTCGGTCTGTAGTTGGCGGCTGCGCTCCTGGGCGTGCTGGATGGTCTGTTCAATGCGGGCAATGTCCGCGCCAATGGCATAGTACCGGCCCTGAACTTCATTGAATTTATCCTGAAGTTCGGTGTACTGGCTGCGACACTTCTCGATCTGGGTATCCTTGTTCACCTGATCGGTGACGAAAGACTCCATGCGCAGCTCCAGGTCGCGGATACCGGTCTGCTTTGCCTTGGCCTGATCGTCCAGGTTTCGGTACTTAAGGGCCTGTAACTGGGCTTTGAGCTGGCGTTCTTCTTTCTTGTATTCGGTGTACTTCTCCGCGGCCTGTGCCTGGCGCTGCAGGCGGCTGAGCTGACGCTCCAGCTCATCGCGAATGTCGGTCAGGCGCTCCAGGTTTTCCTGGGTGCGGCGCATGCGGTTTTCGGTGTCACGGCGCCGCTCCTTGTACTTGGAGATCCCCGCCGCCTCCTCGATATACACCCGCAGCTCTTCGGGCTTGGCCTCAATCAGGCGTGAGATCATGCCCTGCTCGATGATGGCGTAGCTGCGCGGGCCGAGGCCGGTGCCAAGGAAAATGTCGGTAATATCCCGACGGCGGCACTTGGTGCCGTTCAAGTAGTAGAAGTTCTGGGCTTCGCGGGTGACCTTCCGCTTGATGGAAATTTCGTTGAACGCGGCGTATTCGCCCTGCACGGTTTTGTCCGAGTTATCAAACACCAGCTCGATGGACGCCTGACCCACCGGCTTGCGGGCGTTGGAACCGTTGAAAATGACGTCGGTCATGGCTTCGCCGCGCAGGTTTTTGGCGGAGGACTCCCCCATTACCCAGCGGACGGCGTCAATGATGTTGGACTTGCCGCAGCCGTTGGGGCCCACGACCGCGCACAGGTTGCTGGGAAAGTTGACCGTGGTCGCGTCGACGAAGGATTTAAAACCGACCAGCTTGATACACTTGAGGCGCATAGGTCCCTATCACTCTGTTTCGACGTTCGGCGCCCGGATTGCCGTCGCCTAGCCCATTGAAATCATTAGAATTTTAGCGCTCCAAAGACTCGGGCTTCGGAGCGCTCAGCAAAAGCGAGGATTCTACACGGATTTGTGCTATTCGGCGATGGGCTCGTCAATGACCAGGGTCAGGGGCTCAGAGCGGTTCTCCAGGTCAACCGGACCCATACGCCCCTCCCAGTCGCCGGCCTGAGGAACAGCGTCCCCACTGGGCGATAGCCGTGCGACCAGTTCTACCTGCTCCACTGTGGCCAGTGAGGCCGCCGGTGACATGGCCATAGTTTCATCCAAAGTAATGGATAATGGCAATTGACTCGCCGCTACCCTTTGAATGGCAAGGGGCATGGGTGATCCATCCCAGGCACGGGCGTAAACGAACACTGTTTCGTCACCGTCGTACTGGACCTGCTCGCTAAGCGACACTTCAACCGTGACGCTGACCTTGCCCTCCGAGGCGTCGGCTGTCTGGGGTTCACCGGACTCCCCTAGCGCCTGACGGGCCCGGTCAATCCCTCTCTGAAACGCCATGGCGTTGCCGGATTGCGGATTCATTACCTCCAGTGCGCGCTGCCAGTAATCAATCGCGTCCTGAAAGTTGCGCTGACCAAAGGCATTGATACCCGCCAGACCCAGCGCCGTGGTCTCCTGGGGGTCGGCGGCCAGCGCTTCTTCGATCAGGGTCTGGGCGCGCTCGCCAATCCGATTGTCGTCCCGGATGAACAGGGTTTCCGCCAATTCGGCACGAATACGCGCGGAGCCGGGTTCGAGCGCAAGTATCCGCTCGTAGGCGTCCACCGCCTGGTCGTAGTGGCCCAGTTCGCGGGAATAGTGCGCCAGCAGGAACAGATATTGAGTGGAGTCCGGTTCTTTTTTCAGGCGGGCCTGAATGTGCTCCACCAGCTCCCAGGTCCGGCTGGGATCGACCCGCTGGTCGCTCATCCGCTCTTCCCGATCAAGACGAGCCTTATTCGCCTGAAGATCTGCCAGAAACACATCTTCGCTGGCACCGCGCCACTCATAAAACACCAGACTGCCTACCATGGATGCCGCCGCCACAATCACCAGCACGCGACCGCCGGGCAGCGCCCGCCCGCGAACCGGCTTACTGCTGGCCAGCTCGCGCTCCTCCTGCAGCAGGGCTCGCTCCTGCTCCAGTTTCAGTTGCTCGAAAGTTTCCTGATTGATGCGCCCGGCATCCCGGTCGGCCTCAAGCTCCGCCAGGTACTTGCGAAACAGCGCCACATTGGTTTCCAGGTAGCGCCGGCGCACCTGTTCAAGGTGTGAACCGGTCGCCTTGCGTCGCATGGGCCAAAGAAAAAACGCCAGAGCCACGACCACCATCAGGGCCATGACCCACCACAAAGGAGTCATCATCGTTCGGGATTCTCGTCGTCGGAAGAATTCAACAGCCGGTCCAGCTCGGAGCGTTCGGCATCAGTGAGGTTTTTGGCCGTCTCGGTCGGGGCCAGCCCGCTGCTGCGTCGCTGACGCACTACCCAGATAAGGATGATGATACCGAGCAACAACACCACTACCGGCCCGAGCCAGAGCGCCAGCGTGGCCGCTTTCAGTGGGGGGCGGTAGAGTACGTAGTCGCCGTAGCGCTCGACAAGGAAGTCGGTGATTTCCTTGTCGGCGCGCCCTTCTTTGATCATCCGGTAGACCTGATCACGCAGGTCCTTGGCAATCGGAGAATCAGATCCCGCCAGATTCTGGTTCTGACACTTGGGGCAGCGAAGCTCATCAATAAAGCTCTGGTACCGTTGCCGGTCCGTCTCGCTGTCAAATTCACGGATATCCACGGCGCCCTGCGCCGCCGACCAGGGCAACATCAACAGCCACCCCATAAACCACCAAGTCCGCACCAATGACCTCAAGGCAAACGCCCCCTCTGCTGATTCGAGAGCGAAGAGTATAACAAGCCCCTCTCTCAGGTGGCGAGAAACCCGAATAAATTCGCCAGAGAAAGTTTTTTGAAAAAAATGCCAAAAAGGAATTGACCTGAGCCCTCGTTTCATTAGAATACGCAGCTCCTGAACGGGGGTGGTTAGCTCAGTTGGTAGAGCGGCGCCCTTACAAGGCGTAGGTCACAGGTTCGACTCCTGTACCACCCACCACATCCGTTCACGCTACCGTTGGACCGGTAGTTCAGTTGGTTAGAATGCCGGCCTGTCACGCCGGAGGTCGCGGGTTCGAGTCCCGTCCGGTCCGCCATACATACGAAAACGGCCCACACGAAAGTGTGGGCCGTTTTCGTATGTATCGTGGAATGTGATGGGCGAGAACCCGCGCTCCGGGTTCGACAAAACGGCAGGACAGCCGTTTTGCACAGCCGAAGGCTGCCCGAAGGGTGGGCGCCATGGA
>NZ_DFTP01000020.1:43220-60038 GCF_002381585.1 Marinimicrobium sp. UBA4209 | reverse complement strand
CAAAGAGTGAATCCCGTTCGGGAACTCAATACACCCCCAAACCCGCCCCAAAAAAAATCCCCACAATCACGAAACTGTCACACCCCGATCGTACTCTAACCCTGACGGATCGGCGCATGGAAAGGACTCCACCATTGAACAGGCGCCGCGAACGAAAGAGGATACGATTGTGGAAGACTACGTAGAAGACCTGCTGGACTACAGCTTTGACTACACCGATGATGACGGTGCAGAAGACTATTCCGACCTTTAATCCCTCCCTCATCGAGCCCGTCCGGGCCGATTAATCTGCCGACCACATCACAGAGTCATTGCCAATTGGCGGGCATAATGCGCCTGTCAACTTGAGTGTTGGCGGATTTTGACGTTAACTGTCAGTAGTGTCCCTGTCATCGATGCCCGGTTTGCCTATGGCCCATTCCAACTCGGAACACACCGAAGCGGTGTTCTTTTTCTCTGGTGATCAGGTTGCCCGGGAGATGCTTTACACCGAGTTCGAGGCAATACTGGACGGTTTTGTGCCGGTGCCCGACTACGCGGGCCAGACCGCCAAAGCCGCCTATCTGACCATCAACCCCCAGCTACAGATCAGTGCCCTGGTATTCTTCGTCATCGCCTTCGATGGCCGGGGGATGGTGGATAATCGCTGGAATCTGCCGCTGCAGCAGTTGGTCGAGCAGGCCTCCCGCGGGCCGGATCTCGGTGCCGGGCCGATTCGTCTGGTGTGCTTCAGCCAGTGTCCAGTGGCCTGGCAGCAGCAGTATCTGTGGGACCCGCAGATGGAGCCGGGGCGAAACAGTTTTGTCTTGCTGCGTAAATCCGTGGCCCGCAATCGCCTGGGCTTGGTGAAATACGAACCGGAGCCGGAGGAAACGAAGGACGAGGAGTCCATCGCGCCCCGTGAAGCCCAGAAACTCAGAAAGGCACTGCACGAGCACTACTCCCAGGAGATGCGCGACCGCCTGGCCCGGATGCTCAAGGAGCAGCGGCTTCGTATCACCACACTGAATAATCGTCATGCGCGCAAAATTGATGGGCTCAATCAGGAACACCAGCAGCGGCTGCAGGCCTATCGGGACAAGGTTCGCCAATTGCAGGAGCAAAATGGCGAGCTGACCCAGCGCCTGGAGACGTTGAAAGAGAACTTTGATGCCCAGGTCCAGAAAATCGAGGGTATGCGGGAGTATTTCAGCCACAAGCTCAAGGCCGCCCACGCAGATGAAAACCTGCAGCTTCAGACGCTGCAGGAAAACTATGAGATGGAGCTTGAAGCCCGTGTTCAGAACGCTACCGCCGAGCTGGAAGAGCGCCTGGGGATGCGCGAAATGGAGCTGTTCTACCGCCATCAGCAGGAAAATAACTTCAAAGAGGAAATTGCCCGCCTGCGCCAGGAAAACCAGAGCCTGCTGGAGCAGGGCGGCGGGCAGTTGCTCGACCGGCTGGATCGGGCCGGCATCAGCTTTGTGGCGTTCCATCCGGGAGTCGGTCAGCTTACCGTGCCCGCCAGCGAAATGGCCGCGTACCTCGACGATCCGGATACCTTTGCGGCCCGGGCCGCCGGTGTGGTGCCGGCGCTGTACAAGGAGTGGCTGGCGCACTCCCGAGAGCCGGTCTGTACCGCCAAAGATGACGCCGGCCACCGCTGTGGCAAGGCCGTGGCCCAGGTCGCCCGCCCGGCGGACTTTCATCCCGGCGAAAGCGATCGCTGTGCAGCACACCAGATGGTGGTGGGTCAGCGCTTGGCACAGTAGGGAAAACGGCGCACAATAACGCTCAATTCCACTCGCTCAGCGAATCATGCGAAATCGGTAAGGAATGACCTATGCTGTCATCGCAGCCTCAGACGCCGACCTCCGATCCGGCTTTTGATCTCTCTCTGACCCGCACCCTGGTGCCGCTCAAAGACATGAGCGAAAGCCACCTCCGGGACCTGCTCTCACACAGCCAGGCGGAAGTGGTATTTGCCGGGCAAACCCTGTTTCGTGCCGGAGAATACGACCGTCAGCACCTCTATCTGCTGCACGGTGATATCCTCTTGACCGACCGGCAGGGCGCGGAAACCCGCATCAAGGGGCGTTCCACCCTCATGCCGCTGGCCCACCAGCAGCCCCGGCCGGTGACGGCGGTTGCCGAGACAGACTGCAGTATCCTGCGCATCGACAGCGAGCGCCTGGACCAACTGCTGACCTGGAGCCAGGTATCGGACTACCTGCAACTGAACATCTCCCGCGAGCGGGATTTGGACGAAGACATCGAGTGGATGACCACGGTGTTGCGCTCCAACCTGTTCTTCAAGGTTCCGCCGCTGAATGTCGAGCAGATCTTCTACCGCTTGAAACCCCGGGTGGTCCATACCGGTGAAACCATCATCCGCCAGGGTGAAATCGGTGACTGTTGTTATTTCATCAAGGAAGGGGAGGCGGAGGTTCATCGTCACGGCGAAGGAGGCTGGACGCACCTGGCTGACATCGGCCCGGGACGCTGCTTCGGGGAAGACGCTCTGGTGAACGATGCCCCGCGTAACGCCCGGGTCCGTATGCTCAGCGACGGCGTGCTGATGGTGCTGGACAAGCAGGATTTCTACCGGCTGCTCAAGGCCCCTGAGGTCCCCACGGTACCGCTGGCCACCTTGCCCGAGGCACGCGCTCGAGGCGCTGTTTTGGTGGATACCCGAAGCGAAGAGGAGTACAGCGCGCAACACCTTTCCCAGGCGGTCAATATCCCTCTGAGCCTGCTGGCCATCAAATCCCGTCTGCTGGCCGAGGATGTGGAATACCTGTGCTACTGCGACACCGGTCGCCGTAGCCGGGCGACGGCCCACCTGCTGCGTCAACAGGGGTATCGCGCCCAGGCCCTCAATGACGCTCCCGCACTGTTTGGCGACCCTCAATGGGCGGAACAGTTCGAAGACCCGGCCCCTTATGTGTTAAAAGAGGGCAGGGCGTGTCGGGAACCCATCTGAAGCGCTGAGCGGCACCACTCGGCAGCCCCGCGAGCCCTCCCGAGTCCATCGAGTGCTCAACTGTGGCGCACCCATGTGGCGCCCAAATACCAATAACAGATCATCGCGACGAGAGAATCCGAATGTCCGAATTCACCACCATCGGCCTGATAGTGCGCCGCAACAGCGATCGGGCACTGTATTCCCTGAAGCGCCTGATCCGCTTCCTGCAGAGTCGGGGGCGGGCTTTTGTGCTCGAGCAGGAAACCGCCGAGCACCTGCCGGATCAGGAGTTGGTCAAGGATGCGACCCACACCGTCTCCCTGGAAGTGCTGGGTGCCCACTGCGATCTGGTGATCGTGGTCGGTGGCGACGGCAGCATGCTCAGCGGCGCGCGGGCACTGGTTGAAAGCGGCGTTCCCTTGCTGGGAGTCAACCGGGGTCGTCTGGGCTTCCTGACCGATATCACCCCGGAAGATATTGAAGAGAAAGTGGGCGAAGTGCTCGCCGGTGAGTACGTTGAAGAACAGCGCTTTCTGCTGGATATGAGCGTCTATCACCGGGGCCAGTTGGTCAGCGCCGGGGATGCCCTCAATGATGTGGTGCTGCACCCGGGCGAGTTTATCCGGATGTTGGAGTTCGAGCTCTATGTGGATGGCCACTTCGTCACCAGCCAGCGCTCCGACGGCATGATCGTCTCCACACCCACCGGCTCCACTGCCTATGCGTTGAGCGGCGGCGGCCCCATTCTGCACCCGCGCCTGGACGCCATTGGCCTGGTGCCCATGAACCCGCACACGCTCAGCAGCCGACCGATGGTGGTGCCCGGAGACAGCGAAATCAAAATTCTGGTTGGTGAGCACAACAACACCAACCCTCAGGTCACCTGTGACGGTCAGATACACTTTATGACCCATCCGGGCGATGAAGTGCTGATTCGCAAGAAACCGCAACTGCTCAAATTGATTCACCCGGTCAACCACAACTTCTACGAACGCTGTCGCTCCAAACTGGGGTGGGGTGGACACTTGCTGGATTGAGGTATCAATGGGGTCAGAGTCGTTTGATGCAGGTTTATCGGGAGATTGGCAGGGCTATGATGTAATCGGCGACGTGCATGGCTGCGCCGAGACCCTCGAGCGGCTTTTGCACAAGCTTGGCTACCGGCAAGGCCCAAGCGGCTACTACCATCACACCCGCCAGGCGATTTTCGTCGGCGATATCATTGATCGAGGGCCGAGAATCCGCGAGGCGCTCCAGTTGGTGCGCGCCATGGTGACCGCCGGCGCCGCTCGCATGGTATTGGGCAATCACGAGTTCAACGCGCTGGCCTACTGTACGCCCAAAGCCGGATCCGCTGGGGAGGCCCCGGCCGACTACCTGCGCCCCCACACGCCCCGCAACACCCGACAACTGGCCGAAACCCTGGAGCAGTTTGCCGACTACCCGGAGGAGTGGAACCACTACCTGGAATGGTTCCGCCGCCTGCCGCTGTTTCTCGAGTGGCCGGAGTTCCGGGTGGTACACGCCTGTTGGGACGCCGAGTTGATCGCCCGCCACCGGGCCCGCTTTGGTGATGGCCGGTTCGATGACGCTTTTCTGCAGGAAACCGCCATTCCGGGCAGCGACGCCGCGCGCATCAAACAGCGCCTCACCAGCGGTGTCGACCTGCCTTTGCCCAAAGGCATGACCATTGTTTCCAGCGACGGGGTCGAGCGAACCCATTTTCGGACCAAATTCTGGGCGCCGGACGCGCAGACCTACGAAGAGCTGTTATTCCAGCCCGATCCGCTCCCGGTGGGTTTCGGTCAGCAGCGGATCAGCCCCGAGCACCGGCAACAGATGGTAACCTATGGCGCGGATGAAAAGCCCGTATTCGTCGGCCACTACTGGCTCAAAGGCCACCCGGAACCGATAGCATCCAACATTGGCTGCCTGGACTACAGCGCGGTCAAGTTCGGCCGACTGGTGGCCTACCGTTTCGACGGAGAAACGCAACTGAACCCCGAAAAATTTGTCTGGGCCTACGTCGACCCCTAATAGATTATTTGATGTCCACCTGGATATTTGCGTAGGGCGGATCGGTCCGACGATTCGGAGCGAAGCGCATCCGCCGTTACAGAGTTTCACGTACACCGAATAGTCTGCGTAGGGCGGATAAGCGAAGCGCATCCGCCGTAACCAAACTAAACGCAACCACCCAACTCACTGTCGCAACCAATTAAAGTCTGGTTTAAAGGAGCCAACACTATGGCAAAAGTACTCATCATTGGCGCCGGTGGCGTCGGCGGCGTGGTTACCCACAAATGCGCCCAGGTCCCCGAAGTGTTTGAAGAGATCGTGCTCGCCAGCCGCACTGAAGCCAAGTGCAAGGCCATTGCCGAGCAGCTTGATCGGCCGATCAAAACCGCCCAGGTGGATGCGGACAATGTCCCTGAATTGGTGGCGCTGCTTGAGCAGGAAAAGCCGGACCTGGTGATCAACGTGGCCCTGCCGTACCAGGATCTGACCATCATGGACGCCTGCCTGGAAGCCGGTGTGCACTACCTGGACACCGCTAACTACGAGCCACCGGGCGAAGCCAAGTTCGAGTACAGCTGGCAGTGGGCCTATCAGGAAAAATTCGTCAAAGCGGGCAAAATGGCGCTGCTGGGCTCGGGGTTCGACCCGGGTGTGACCAACGTCTATACCGCCTATATCAAAAAGCATCATCTGGATGAGATTCACACCCTGGATATCATCGACTGCAATGCGGGCGATCACGGTCACCCCTTTGCCACCAACTTCAACCCGGAAATCAACATCCGGGAAGTGACCGCCAAGGGGCGTTACTGGGAAAATGGTGGCTGGAAGGAAACCGACCCGCTGAGCGAAAAGCGCTCCTTTGATTTCCCTCATGGCATCGGACCGAAAAACTGCTACCTGATGTACCACGAAGAGCTGGAGTCCATCACCAAGCACTTCCCGGAAATCAAGCGGGCCCGCTTCTGGATGACCTTTTCCGACAACTACCTCAAACACCTGGAGGTGCTCGAGAACGTCGGCATGACTTCCATTGAGCCGGTCAACTTCGAGGGCAAGGAAATCATTCCTCTGCAGTTCTTGAAGGCCCTGCTGCCGGACCCGGCCAGCCTCGGCCCACGTACCAAGGGCAAAACCTGCATCGGCTGTCTGGCGCAGGGAATGAAAGATGGCAAGCCCAAGACCGTCTACATCTACAACATCTGTGATCACGAAGCCTGCTACGCGGAAGTGAAGTCCCAGGCCATTTCCTACACCACCGGTGTGCCCGCCATGATCGGCGCCAAGATGATGCTGGAAGGTAAATGGATGAAAGACGGGGTGTGGAACATGGAGCAACTGGATCCGGATCCGTTTATGGAGGATCTGAACCAGTACGGTTTGCCCTGGCAGGTGGAAGAAGTCACCCAGAAAACCGGCATGGAAGACTGATGACGGCGTCGTTCAAAGACTTTGATCCCCAGCGCGTTCCATCCCCCTGTTTCGTGGTGGATGTCGCTGCGGTGGAGGAGAACCTGAAGCTCCTCAATCGTGTGCAACGCGAGAGTGGGGCCAAGGTGCTGGCGGCGCTCAAGGCGTTCTCCTGTTGGCGCCTGGGGGACCTGACCGCCCGCTACCTGTCCGGCACCTGCGCCAGTGGCCTGCACGAAGCGCGCCTGGGGCGGGAATACTACGGCGGTGAGGTGCACACCTACTCGGCGGCGTTCCGGGAGTCGGATCTGAAGGAAATCCTCGAGCTCTCCGATCATGTGGTGTTCAACTCCTTCAGCCAGTGGCGCCGGTTCCGCGATCTCGCCCTGGCCGCCCAGCAGCGTCGCCCGCAGTTGCGTTTTGGTCTGCGGATCAATCCGGAACACTCGGAGGGAGAAGTCCCCTTGTACGATCCCTGTGCCCCGGGTTCCCGCATGGGGGTTCCGGCCAGTCGGTTTGAGTCGGAGCTGCTTGAGGGTATTTCCGGTCTGCACTTTCACACCCTCTGCGAGCAGGATGTGCCGCCGCTGGAACGCACGGTCAAAGCGGTTGAGGAAAAGTTTGGCCCCTGGTTGGAGCAGATGGAGTGGGTGAACTTCGGCGGTGGCCATCATATTACCCAGCCGGGTTATCAGGTGGACGCCCTGATTGAGCTGATCAAGGACTTCAGTCGTCGTCACGATGTGCAGGTCTATCTCGAGCCCGGCGAAGCCGTGGCAATCCACACCGGTGTGTTGGTAGCCGAGGTTCTGGACATCACCTGGAATCAGCTGGACCAGGCCATTCTGGACACCTCGGCAACCTGCCATATGCCGGACACTCTGGAAATGCCCTATCGCGCGGATATCTGGAGTGCCGGAGAGCCCGGCGAGTTGGCCCATACCTATCGGCTGGGCGGCATGACCTGCCTGGCGGGGGATGTGATGGGGGATTACAGCTTCGCCGAGCCGCTCAGGGTAGGGCAGCGATTGCTGTTTGACGATATGTCGCACTACACCATGGTGAAGACCACCACCTTCAATGGCATTCCGTTGCCATCAATCGCCTTGTGGGACTCCCGCACGGATGAGCTGGAAGTGGTGCGTCAGTTCGGCTACGAGGATTTCAAGACCCGCCTGTCCTGATGGGCTCGGCGGGGCTGGGATCCGGCCTGTTACTCGTTGTCGCCATCCATGGTGTCGCGCATTTCATCTGCCGCTTCACGGCTCTTTTCCTTGGTGGTTTCCCAGCCTTCCTGCATGGTGTCACCGGCTTCGTCCGCACCTTCGCGAATTGCGTCTCCCGCCTCGTCAGCCTTCTCCTTGGTTGCTTCCCAGGCGTCGCCGGTCGCTTCCTTGGTTTCGTCCCAGGCTTCGCGGGTTTCCTCGGCCGCTTCTTCCACGGTATTGTCGGCTTCTTCCTGTGAGCAGCCGGTAGCCACTGCGGCCATCAGGGTCAGACTGGTGAGCCAGATAAGCGTTTTCATAGCATCAACTCCTGTGAATGGGTTCTAGTTGGACGTGGTGTTACCCGAAAGCGCGCCATTGCGCTCCCGGACAGTGTGACGACGCTGAACCACAAGCGTTCCGTCGGTTTGTGTGAACTGGCCTGCAAAAGCGGCCATTCGCCCCGAACAGGCTTATTGAGTGTAGTTCCTACGGTGGTGCTTGCAAGCCTTTGCTATCGGTGCCGGCGTTTTTTTTATACAATGTCGGCTGTCGAAAGATCGGTCATTTGAGGTGTTTTCAGGTATGACGATTGAGCAGTTTGAAAGTTGGTCACTGGTCCTGGGAATTGGTGGCCTGATTCTGTTCATGCTGTTTATCGTCTGGGACCTGGCCAAAGAGTCCAAAGCAGGACGGTTCGGTACCTTCATCCTGTTCCTGGCCCTGGCACTCGGGTTGGCCGGTTTTCTGATCAAGACCATTCTGGTTGAAGTCATCAATCCATAATATCGTTCGGGAAGGTCGCGCATGCTG
This sequence comes from Marinimicrobium sp. UBA4209, assembly GCF_002381585.1. NCBI lineage: Bacteria > Pseudomonadati > Pseudomonadota > Gammaproteobacteria > Cellvibrionales > Cellvibrionaceae > Marinimicrobium > Marinimicrobium sp. UBA4209. The sequence goes on along the minus strand of NZ_DFTP01000020.1, from coordinate 51,647 downwards.
CAACTGTTCGTTCCCACCTCCAAAGTCCAGAAAGACCGTCAGATCATGCGCGACACCGATGCCCGGGTCGCCAAGTACAGCCGTCGCGGGCTGGTGCTCAACTTTATCGTCGCGGTCTCCTGTCTGGTGTTTGGTGACTTTTTCCAGAACTACCAGAACCTGTCGATTGTCCTGATCGTCGGCCTGCTGCTGGTGACCTTGCTGCGCGCTTATTACCTGTTCCGCTTTGACACCCTCTACGCCCGGGCGCCGGCGCGCTGGCGCAATCAGTATTTCTTCGCGTCGTTTCTCGGCGCCGGTTGGTGGGCCTTTATCCTGGTCAGCCTGACCTGGCTGATCGGGATGCGGGATGAAACCCTGATCATGTGGCTCTACTCTGTGGTGTTCTACTCCAGTGTGGCCAACGTGTTCGCACCCTATCGGCGTTTCCTGACCACCTACCTGTTCATTGGCCAGGTGCCCGCGGCCCTGACGGCGGTGTTCTTGTTCAGCGTCGAGGGTTACCTGTACGGCAGTATCATGCTGGTGTTTTACACCATGCTGAGTCACCAGGCCAAAGTGACCTCCAATACTTATTGGGAGCGACTGGAGGCCAACTACGCGCTGCGCGAGCGGGCCAAAGGGCTGGAATTCGAGCAGCGCAGCTCCAAAGCGGCCATCGAGCTGAAGAACGAATTTCTGGTCAACCTGGGGCAGGAGTTTCGCTCCTCGCTCAACGACATTCTGGGCACTCTGGCTCTGGTAGACGATGAGCAGATGTCTGAGCGCCATCGGGAGTTGTTGTTGCTCGCCAGCAAGGCGGCCGAACGACAACTGGATCTGGTGAACAATGTGGTGGACTTCTCCAAGATCACCACCAAATCTCTCGAGCTGGAAAAAGTGCCGTTCAATCTACGCCGCCTGTTGGAAAAGCTGGTTCAGGACTTTGCTCTGGAAGCCCACCAGCAGGGGATTGAGCTGAACTACGTGTTTGACCAGGAACTGCCCCGGCGAGTCGAGGGCGATGCCACCCGTTTGGGGCAGATTTTCGGCACCCTGATGACCTATGCGGTCAAGCATTCGGGTATGGCACAGATCTTCGTGGAGGCAGTGTTTCACCCCGGTGAGAATGAATCCGGTGAGCTGCAGCTGGTGATCAGTGATGCCTCCCGGACCGCACATGATGAGGACACTGACGAGCGCTCCGATCAGAATCTGCGCGGTATCGGTCTGTCCATCTGTAAAGGCCTGGCCGAATGCATGGGCGGCAGTGTCAATCTGGTGGAGAACCGGGAGTCCGGCAAGCGCATTGTCATCAATGTGCAGTTGGACGTGGTGGCCTATCAGGATGTTGGCCAGCAGGAACAGCGCCTGCGCGGCAAGCGAATCCTGCTGGTGGATATTCCGGAAGTGGTGGCGCTGGATCTCGTGGACCAGCTTGCGCGCTGGGGCATGAAATCCACCCGGGTGTATGGTCACACCCAGGCGATCAAGCAGTTGAAAGCCAGCGCACAGAGCGAGCAGCTTGAAGACCTGGTACTGATCTACAACAAGCTCGACAGCTTCGATGGCCTGGTCCTGTCTCGGAGTATTGCCACCGAGCCGGCCCTGAGCGGTCTGGCCCAGATCATTGCGATGAGTCTCCTGCAGCGAGACAGCGACGAAACCAAGAACCACTTGCACGAGTATCCGCAGGTGAGTTGTATCGAAAAACCCATCATGCACCGCAAGCTGTACGAAACGCTGGTACACCGGCTGCTGAGCCACGATACCTCCGAGGCGCTGTTGGCCGAAGAGGAAGACGATGGCATCAATCCGGTGGCGGGGCGCCGCGTCCTGTTGGTGGAAGACCAGCGGGTCAGTCAGATGGTGGTATCCGGCATGCTCAAAAAATTGGGTTGCCAGGTCCATGTGGCGAGCAATGGCAAAGAGGCCTTGTCGGCCATCGGCAAAGAAAAGTTTGATCTGGTATTGATGGACTGCGACATGCCGGAGCTGGACGGGATAGCGGCCACCGAGCGTATCCGGGAGGCGGAGGCGGATGACGGTGGCCGACACCTGCCGATCGTTGCCATGACTTCATTCACCGCCGACGAAGACCAGGACCGCTGCCGCGCGGCGGGTATGGATGATCACATCAGCAAGCCTCTGCGCTATGAAGCGCTTCAGAGTCACCTGGAACAGTGGCTGGGGAAGGGGAGGTAAACCTCCCCGGTATCGCGGTCAGTCCGGTAACGAAGGCGACTCGGGCGGCGTGTCCGTCTCAGGCACCGGCACCTCTTTCGAAGACTGGTCCGCCGGTACCAGGCTCAGCAACACTGAGCCACTCTCTGGTGTTTCCTCCCGTCCCGCCACAAAGGGGCGCAAGTCCCCATCTTCACTGATGCTGAACAGCAGCAAAGTACCGCGGGTTTTACTCTTCTTGAAGGCCTCGAAGGTGAAATCTTCGGTCAGCCGGGTAACCCGAACTTCAGCGCCCTCGCCAATCAGGCTGGCGAGCTTGGCGTAAGTGGCGCGCTCGGTGAACAGGGTAGCGCCTTTGAGGTCGTCGGCCACGTGATGCTTCTCCGCCTTGTGATTTTCAGACGTGTGGCGAATGGTGTAGACGTTCTCGCGCCCGAACTCGTTGCGAAAATGCATGCAGGCAATCACGTTCAGTTCACGCAGTGGTGACAGGGCCAGCAACTGCCCAATGCCGGTCAGCTCCAGACGCTGGCTGGCGTATTCCGAGGTGGGGTTGCCGTAAAAGGTGCGCAGCCCCGCCATGCGGGCGGTGCGGATATTTTCCCAGTTGGAATCGCACACCATGACTGGCAACTTCTGCTCCATCAATGCTTTGCCGATGGTTCGCGCCACGGCGTTGGCGCCGAGAATCAGCACGCCCCGCGGCTCCGGTTCCACCGCCTTGAGGGCGCGGGCCAGAGGGCGGGCGGTGGCACTCTGGAAGACCACGGTGCCGAGAATGATGGCGAAGGTCAAAGGCAGCAGCCAGTGCGCATCCGGGTGTCCCTGCTCCTCCAGGCGCAGGGCAAACAGGGCGGACACTGCAGCCGCCACAATACCCCGCGGGGCGATCCAGCTGAGCACAATGCGCTCGCGCCAGTTGACCGGTGAGCCCAGGGTGGCGAAAGCCACCGACAGTGGCCGTGCAACAAATTGAATGACCAGCAACAGGAGCAGTGGCGCCAGGGTAAAAATACCAATGAGCTGTTCCTGGGGCAGGCGGGCGGCCAGGATGATGAACAGCCCGGAAATGAACAGAATGGTCAGGTTCTCCTTGAAGTTGAGGATGTTGTGAATGCGCACATCCTTCTGGTTTCCGAGCCACATGCCCATCACCGTGACCCCCAGCAAACCCGACTCGTGTGCCAGGTGATTGCAGAAGGTAAACACCATGAATACCAGGCTGAGCGTGGCAAGGTTGTGCAGATACTCCGGCAGCCACTGACGGGCCAGAATTTTACCCAACAGATAACCGGCCGCCAGCCCGATTACCATGCCGACCACAATGATTTCCAGAAACAGCAGTACGCTGTGGCCAAAAGCGGCCGCCTGGCTCTGAGTGGCGATAAACTCGTACATCACAACCACCAGCAGGGCACCCACCGGGTCGATTACAATCCCTTCCCAACGCAGAATATTGGCCACCCGCTCGGAGGGCCGGACGCTGCGCAGTAGCGGCGTGATGACCGTGGGGCCGGTCACCACCATCAGCGCCCCGAAGAGAATGCTGAGGTCCCAACCAATGCCGAACAGATAGTGGGTGGTAACCGCGACGACGGCCCATGTGATGGGGGCGGCCACGGTGATCATACGGCGCACCACCGTGCTCAGACTGCCGAGTTCGCGGAAGTTGAGGGTCAGGCTGCCCTCAAACAGAATCACCGCGACCGCGAGTGACACCAAGGGGAACAACAGGTCACCAAAGAGCGCGTCCGGGTCCAGCCAGCCGCCGATCGGGCCCAGAATCAGGCCGGTGACCAGCAGAAACAGAATCGCCGGCAATCGGGCCTGCCAGGCCGCCCACTGGCAAAATAAAGCGACGATCCCGATCAGGGCAATCGCGAGTCCGGCGTTTTCCATAGTGACTATCCTTTTGTATTTTTGCCTTTTAAATCGGGCCTTCAGTGCTTTGGGCGTGGTCGTCCGCGATCAGGGTTTGCAGTTGTTCTTCGGTCAGTGAGGAAAGCCGAGCCCGCAAGCGGGCCTCAATATCGGGCAGGCTGGCCTGCACCACTTCCTCAATCAGAGCCGCGCGGGATAGGGGGCGGTCGGTAGGGGGCTCGGTCCGGGGTTGAGCCGGCGGGTTGGCCGTGAGCTCCTCCACCAGCGGCGGCGGCCGGTTGCCGTGCAGGCGGGCCCGGATATGTTCGGGCAAGAAAGGGTTTTCGCCCGTGGCCCGGGTAATGCTGGCCGGGCGGGGTTTGGCCGAGTGCGTGCTGGGTGAATTGGAAGCCTGAAACAACGACGGCTGCCGGGGGCTATCCGCCGGTAGCGGCTCGATGGCCTCGATCACCTCGCTGAGTATGGGAATATCATCTTCGTCTTGCAGTAGCCCCTTGATGGATTCCAGCTCATCCAGGAGCGTATCTTTGGTATCGCCTTTGCGCTCGGCCATGGCTGTACGCTCGATTACAGTTGTTGGTGGCGAACAGGATAACCCCGGGACTTGTAAAAACTGAAGTGCTCCCGGGTGGTTTTGAGTACCTCCGGCGCCTGAATCACCACTTCGGCCAGTCGTTCAAACTGTTCAAAGTGGGAGGGCACGGCGGTACGCAGGTTGATCAGCACATCGCGATGGTCGCCGCATTGCTCGGAGTCGGTGATTTCCACGGCCGCTGCTGGCGCGTCGGTATCCCCGAGGCGCCGATGGGGCAGAAAGCTGTCCTCCGGTTGCGCCCACAGGTGCTCGTCCAGCGCTTGCGCCTGTTCCGCGTTGTCGACGGCAATCAGCACCCGGTGCCCGAGGCGCGCGGCCTTGTCGGCCAGGCGACCGACAAAATGCCACCGCGCCTCGGGCGCATCCGACGGCAGAATGTAGAAATCGATCCGGTTCATGAGGCCTGACTGAGCAGGTAGTGCATCAACAGCGGTACCGGGCGACCGGTCGCGCCTTTGGCCGCACCGGAGCGCCAGGCGGTACCGGCGATGTCCAGGTGCGCCCAGGCATACTTGCCGGTGAAACGGGACAGAAAACAGGCGGCGGTGACACTGCCCGCCTCGCGGCCACCGATATTGGCCATATCGGCAAAATTGCTGTCCAACTGCTTCTGGTACTCATCCCACAGGGGCAAACGCCAGGCGCGATCGCCGGCCGTTTCACCGGCCGAGAGCAGGGCCTCCGCCAGTTCGTCCCGGTTGCTGTACAGGCCGGTGGCGTGGTTACCCAGCGCGATGACGCAAGCGCCGGTAAGCGTAGCGATGTCCACCACGGCTTTGGGCTTGAAGCGCTCCACGTAAGTGAGTGCGTCGCACAGCACCAGACGGCCTTCGGCGTCGGTGTTCAGCACTTCAATGGTCTGACCCGACATGGAAGTGACAATATCCCCGGGCTTGGTGGCGCCACCGCTGGGCATATTTTCGGCGGCGGCCACCACCGCTACCACGTTGAGTTTGGGTTGTAGCTCGATCAGCGTCTGCATGCAGCCGAACACGCTGGCCGCGCCACACATGTCGAATTTCATCTCGTCCATACCGGCGCCGGGCTTCAGGCTGATACCGCCGGTATCGAAAGTGATGCCTTTACCCACCAGCGCCACCGGCGCTTCGGTTTTGGCGGCGCCCTTGTATTCCATGACAATCAGCTTGGCCGGTTCGTCGCTGCCAGCGGAGACGGACAGGAGCGAACCCATGCCCAGCTCTTTCATCTGTTTTTCATCGAGCACTTTCACACTCAGCTTTTTCTGGTTGCGCGCCAGCTTGCGCGCCTCGGTGGCGAGGTAACTGGGAGTGCAGATGTTACCGGGCAGGTCACCCAGCTCGCGGGTGAAGTTGGTGCCCTTGGCCAGGGCGACGCCTTCGCTCAGGCCGGCATTGATTTCCGCCGCCTGGGATTTTTTGGCGCAGCCGAGTGTCACTTTGGTGGGTGCGAAGGGCGAGGCCTCACCTTTCTGGCTTTTGCAGCGGGTAAACCGGTACTGGCTCAGCCCCAGCGTGTAGGTCACCTGACGGGCCGTCCAGCGCAGATCCCGGTCCTCGACGGTCACGCCGTTGAGGCACAGGGTGAGGGATTTTGCCGGCGTGGTTTTCAGTGCCTCCACCGCTTTTCCCAGGGCGCGCTGGAAACTGGCGGCCTTGGGGGCTGCACTGCCCAGGCCGAGCACCAGAACGCGTTTGGCCGTCGTTCCCTCCGGTGTGGGCAGCAGGAGCGTTTCGCCCTCCTTGCCCTTGAAGCCGTCGCGCTTGCACAATGCGGCCAACTGCCCGGCCTGCTTCTCCAGCGCCTCTGCGGCGGGAGACCACTGCTGATTTTCGAAAGCGGTCACAATCAGGCAGTCACTGCGGTCGGTAAGGGCGTTGACGACTTTGGCCGTGGTTTGCATGGCGGTACTCCATTGCGTTAGGGGTCGAGACAAATGCGGTCGAGTAGGGGATAATGCCTCCCCTCGGAATCGGCCGCAGGCTGATGTCTCAAGTTTACGCGATCCGCGACGCAGGGCAAATTGTGTCGGGCGGGTTGCCGGTCTTTTTTTCGCGGTCGCTCATGGCGAGAGTGACCGCTTGAGCGACAGACGGGATGCGTGTGTGATTATTTTTCGCTATCTCAATCGTGAGATTCTGGTGACCACTCTGGCGGTCAGCAGCGTACTGCTGCTGATTTTCATGAGTGGCCGCTTTGTCAAATACCTGGCCGATGCGGCCGCCGGTGAGCTGGCGGTGGATGTGCTGTTCTCCATCATGGGTTACCGCCTGCCAGGCTTTCTCGAGCTGATCATTCCGCTGGGCTTTTTTATCGCCATCCTGCTGGCCTACGGTCGGCTCTATACCGACAGTGAGATGGTCGTACTGTCGGCCTGTGGTATCAGTCAGGCGCAGTTGGTCGTCATTACCCTGATACCCGCCTTCATGCTTTCTGTGGTGGTGGGTTTTCTCAGCCTCTGGGTCAGCCCAACTGGCGCCCGCGCCACCGAAACCATTCTGGCCGAGCAGCGAACCCGCAGCGAGTTCGACACCATCCAGCCCGGGCGCTTTCAGGCGCTGGGCGACTCCAACTCCATGGCCTACATTACCGAAGTCAGCGATGATCGCACCCGATTGCAGACGCTGTTTGTGGCTCAGGGCGGCCGGGAAGCAGGAGCTGAGCGCCATTCAGTTCTGGTGGCCGATTATGCAGAGCAGGCCATGCATCCGGAGTATGAGCAGCGTTACTTGTACTTGCATAACGGTCGCCGCTATGAAGGGCAGCCCGGTGCAGCGGACTACGAGGTGACCGAGTTCGAGACTTTCGCCCAGCACATGAAGCCACCGAACATCGAAGCGAGCATGCGCGGTCAATCCGACACCTGGAGCACGGCGGAGCTGATCGGGGCAGAGGACCTGGAGCGACGCACCACCCTGCAGTGGCGGCTGTCACTGCCGGTGCTGGTATTGGTGGTGGCCCTGATGGCGGTGCCGTTCAGCCGCACCGATCCGCGTCGCGGTCGCTACGCCAAAATGTTGCCAGCCATTGTGCTGTACATGTTGTACCTCGGGACGCTGAGCGGTTTGCGTGGCGCGTTGGAATCCGGCAGCTTCCCCTTGATGCCCGGTTTCTGGCTGGTGCATGGGGTGTTTCTGGCCATTGCGTTACTGATGCTGAGCTGGCAGAACCTCAAGCTGGGGCGTCAGAAGCGGCGGTCAAGGAGGGCAGCACATGCGTAAGATCAGTCGCTATATCGCCCGGACCGTATTCGCAGCCATTGCCCTGGTGTTGCTGGTGGTCCTGTCACTGGACCTGATCGGTGGGTTTATCGACGAAGTGGCCGACCTGCGCGCCGACTATGATGTGTCCGAAGCGCTGATCTATATCGCACTGACCATGCCCGGGCGCATCTATGAATACATTCCCTATGCCAGCCTGATCGGCTGTCTGGCCGGCCTTGGTCTGTTGGCAAGCTCCAGTGAGCTGGTGGTGATGCGGGCTGCCGGTGTGTCGGTGGTCCGGATTACATGGCTGGTGCTCAAGCCGGTGTTTGTGTTTATCGCCATCGGGTTGGTGTTGGGTGAGTACGTCACGCCTTACACGGATCAGGTGGCGGAAAGCCGGCGCGCGGTCGCGTTGGGCGGGCAGCGGGCCCTGAATACCGAGCGCGGTCTCTGGCATCGTGAAGGCAACGAGTTTCTGTATTTCAACGCGGTACAACCGAATGGAATACTGCACGGTATCACCCGTTACCGGTTCAATGACGAGCGGCAACTCGAACAGGCCAGCTACGCCGAGCAGGCCACGTTTCAGCAGGGGTATTGGCA
>NZ_DFTP01000020.1:42804-43138 GCF_002381585.1 Marinimicrobium sp. UBA4209 | reverse complement strand
GGATGCCTACGCGCTGCGGCGCTGGAAGACGGACCTGACCCCGGAAATATTGAACATCATCGCTCTGCCTCCGGAAGGCCTCTCGATCCGCAATCTGGTTTATTACGTGGATTATCTGGCAGAGCAGAAACTTGAAAACAGCGAATACCGTCTGGCCTTCTGGGAAAAAGCCCTGCAACCGCTGGCGACCATCAGCCTGGTGTTGGTGGCGATTTCGTTCATCTTTGGTCCGCTGCGGGAAGTGACCATGGGTCAGCGTATTTTTACCGGGGTGGTATTCGGCATTGCCTTCCAATTGACCCAGAGCCTGCTCGGGCCTTCCAGCCTGGTGTTC
>NZ_DFTP01000020.1:41032-42657 GCF_002381585.1 Marinimicrobium sp. UBA4209 | reverse complement strand
GTCCGACGCCTCGGAGGCCGCAGGCCGTCATCCACCATTAACCAAGCGGCAATCCGGCACGACTACGCCTTGGGCTCCTTCGGCATCAACCAAACACGAGTACCACTAAGGCGCCCGTGCAGGGTGTGGCCTTTCGGATCGACCCACAACCAGAAATAACCCAGCCCCGCAAGAAACAGCGACAAAGGCGCTAGCAGTCCTCGCATCAGCCGTTGCCGGGGCGCCGGCAACTGGCCGGAAGCCGCGTCGGTCAATTTCAATCGCCAGGCCCGCATCCCCAGAGTCTGTCCTGAACGGCCCCAGAAATAATAGAAAAAGCCCACCCATACCGCAATCAGTCCGATGAACACGGGAAATCGCCAATAACCCCACTCAATGGCTTCGCGCTCGGTCGGCGCGCCCTGAATCAGTACGTTAAGCAGCGTCACCAGCGCACCGTAGGCCAGCCCCACGGCAATCAACAGCAGGCTGTCATACACCATGGCGGCAAAACGGCGAAGCAGTCCGGCGGGGCGCGGTGTGTTTTGGGAATCGGTCACGATGATAGGGTCCGGCGGTCGATGAATGTCAGGTGATTGGAGTTACAGTCGGTAGTGAATCAGCCATTCACCGGCGCGCTCCGCCGGTTGTCCGATGGAGATGGTGCACGAACCGAACAACGGAAACTCTTCCCGTCGCAGGTACATTTCCGGCTGATCCGGGCCCGAGACGTAGGTGCCGTTGGTGCTGTGATCCACCAGCACGAACTTGCCGCGCCGGAAAATCACATGGCAGTGATCCCGCGAGGCCAGCCCGGACTGAATGTGCAGGTGAGCCTTGATCGGGTCTCGGCCGATAATATAGGGCGTCTGCTCGGGGTGAATGGTCAGTTCTTCATTACCGAGTGTCAGGTGTAGCTGGTAGCGGCTCATTTTTCCGGCGATCTCTTCGATCGACATCACCGTGGTGGCGCTGTGGCTCTGGGTCGGGGTTTCCCACTGCAGGCGGTAAATCAGGCTGTGCCGGGTTTCGCCCTTGACCGCCACGCGGTCAAACTCCTGGCAGTGCTCCCGGGTAACCCCCTGAAGCTCATCCACCAGAGTTTGGGTGAGCACAATCTGGTTGGCCCGGGCCACCTTGGCGACAAAAGCCGCGTCGTTGACCGCCTCCCCAAACACATCATTGTCATCCAGCAGGGCCGGGCCGAAGGCAATACCGATACGTAGCGCGACCCCGGCATGGCGGGCTTCCCGCTGCATGGCAACGGCAGCGTCGCAGGCGGCCTGAGCGGTATCGAAGCGGGCCATGACCTCGTCCCCGAGGGTTTTGACCACATGCCCCTGATAGCTCTCGGTCACGTGAGTCATGATGTCGATGGCACCGTCTACTGAGCGCTTCGCTAACAGGTTGCCAAGACGCTTATACAGGGCTGAACTGCCCGAAACGTCGGCAAACATGATGGCTAGTGTCCGATTGATGGCGGTCATGAGACGGTAGGCTGCTCCAGAACGACTCTTAAAGGTGAATGATAACGCCTGGCGCCCCGAAAACACAGGTACCCAGCAAAATCCCTACCCATCCACCGGATCCAACCTCACCAACCCCTCATCATGCAACCCCACCAAAAGCGGCTCGCCTTCCTCGTT
>NZ_DFTP01000020.1:29578-40976 GCF_002381585.1 Marinimicrobium sp. UBA4209 | reverse complement strand
TCGCCTTCCTCGTTCACTCGAAACCGCCCATACCGGGCAGCCTCATAACGCTCGGCCTGCCCCTCCTGAAAAAAGAAGGCGTTGGTGGCGAACAGAATCCGGCCGTTACGTTGACGATAGAACAGGGCGCGCTGGTCTTCCTCAAGGGCGGTGGTCGAAGCGGCGAGTCGGACAAAGTGCGCGATACTCTGCTCATCCAGACGCACGATGGCGTAGCCTTCGGAAGTGTCGTCGGGTTCATCGTCGGCCTGGCCGTTTGAGCGGACGGCGTCACGGATCTGATTGCCGATTTCAAAACGGAGCGTCATGTAATCCCCCTGCATCAGCGAGCGCGGGTCCACCGGGGCGAGCTCGAGATACATGATTTCACCCTGGGCCAGATGCTGCTCCTTCTCATAAATGGAAAAATTGACGAGCACCAATATGGCCAGGGCGGTGACCAGTGCGATTCCCCTACGCATCGGTCATGTCTCCAGAGAGGCTGGCCGACCAACGATTCAGGCCATAGCGCACAGCGAAAAAAAACAGTCCGAGAATCAGCAGAGTGAAGGATTTTTCCAGTAGGGTCAGGTCCAGACGGTAATAGTAGGTGGAAATGGAAAACAGCAGAGACAGTACGCCCAGCCCCATCACGATCCGGTGGTTGATGGCGAACCCCAGGGCAATCAGTGCTGCGCCCTGCGTCAGACCGAAAGCATAAGAGGAGGCCAGACAAAGAAGCACCAAGGTGACCGCACTGATAATCAATGCGCGTCCAGTCAGCGCCATTGGGTTCACGCGGATCACCCGGTAGGCCAGATAGCCAAGCGCGGCGCCGGTCAGCCACTCGCCCAGCCAGTGGGGAAACCAGGCGATTGCGAGGCTGTCTTCCACCAGCTCGGGAAAACGGATCAGGTACTGCATGACCAGCAGCCCGAGCGTCAGTCCCATGGCGATGTTTTTCAGGGCGTTGCGGTGCTGAGGGTAGTGAAATTCGTTCAGCCAAAATACACAGGTGATACCCAAAACGACGGGCGGAATACCGTACACGGCTCCGGTTTCCACGCCGAGAAAAAACAGGGATAAGCCCGCAAACAACGCGGAAAATATTCGGTGCAACTGACTCGCCATCAGCACGGCAAGGGCTGAATGCAGAATCAACATTCCCACCCAGAACAGGGCGTTGATATCATCGAGCCAGTAGGCGATGGCATAGGCGACCAGCAATTGACCGGCGAGGCTGGAGGCCAATACCAGCTGCTCCAGAAAAACACTCTGTCGGTGAAGCAATAAACCAAAAGCGCCACCGATCAGCAGTAAACCCAGCACCAGGGCGATGATCGGCTTATCCAGTGCCTGAATGAATCCCAGGCCGAGAAAACCCAGAAGAAACAGCGCGGCCAGCCAGCCACCGATTCCCTGAAGAACAAGCAGATACCAGGGAATCACCGGCCCTTGATCATTGCCCGGTTGAAGGCCGATACCGGCTTCGGCGAGGCGGCGCTTTGCGTCAGTGTTCTGGTTCATGGTGCATAAGCCGGTTCAGATGAATCAGCCACTTCACCAGGGCCGTGGTCGAGCCGATGGTGATGGCGCTAAGCAGAAAGAAGACACCGTCTTCCTGCAGGTCGGTGTGCGCAATGAACAACCCGTCGATGACCACAATCACGGAGAGGCAGCCGCCGGCGAGCATAAACAGGTCGGGCTTGAGGTACCGGTAAACGCCGTAAATGGCCGCCAACACCAGCGCGTAGATCAGTAGCTCGCCACTGATCAGGGTGTCCGAGCTGCCTATCAACGCCAGTATGGTGGCCGCCATCCCTACGCCGGCGGCAATCAGGCGCTGAGCCCAGCCGGTATCGAGCCAGGTCAATCGGCGCGCCGCCAGCTCCCACCCAATCAAACTCAGGGTATTGATGACCAGCAGCGCCCAGGCCAGGCTGGTGTCCCCGGTCAGAATCCAGACCGAGCCGAAGGTGCCGTGATAGAGCATTGTGGCCAGATTCCAAAGCCCGATCACCAATACCCAGAGTGCGGGCAACCGGGCAATCAGCGCCCAGGGCAGAATCATCAGGCTCCAGGTAAAAAACAGCTGCCAGGGGTCCGCGCCGGTCTGATAGGTTTGACCGAACAGGGCCAGCAAACCGCCCACCACCAGTGCCGCGGCAAACAGCGCCGCTTTCGCCGCCAGCCCCCTTCCACCTTTCCAGAAATAGGCGCTCACGGCGATGAGCAACGCCAGCTCAACCAGCGCGAACCGACCCAGATGACCCAGCTCGGTCCAGTTGTAGGCAATAAAAAACAGCAGCGCAAAGCCAAGCGCCAAAGCGCTGAGCCAGAGCAGAAGATGATCGAGGAAACGTTGCCAGCGGGGCAGGGAAGGATAGAGGCCGAGCAACGTGGCCGCACGCTGGTAATCAGCAGGAGCGAGTTCCTCCTGCTCAATCAGATGATCCAATTGTCGGCGCGCCGTATCCATGAAAGCAGGTCCGTGTTCGTTTTCAGGCAGTATCCACAAGCCACCCAACACCGTCAAGCACCCATACCGCCCGTTGTCCATCGTGCGGCTAACACCCGAAATCTGCGTAGGGCGGATAAGCGCCCAAAGGCGCGCATCCGCCGTAACCCACCCCAACCACATCCACCGCCCCCGCCCTAAAACCACCCAAGTTCTGTAGCCCAGCAGTTAGGGTGGATAAGGCCGGAGGCCGTCATCCACCGCTCTCGAGTCCTAAGCCACCCACACGGTGCCGCTCAACGCTTAAATTCGGTAGACTCCCTCCCTCTATGATCGAACCAAGCAGAAAGGACCCGGCCCCATGCCCCGCTTTCTCCACACCGCCGACTGGCAGATCGGCCGCCAATACAGCCGCTTCGCCGAAGAAGACGCCTCAATCCTGGCGGACGCCCGCTTTACCGCCATTGAGACGCTGGCCGCGCTGGCCACCGAGCAGGCCGTCGATGCCGTCCTGGTCGCCGGGGATGTGTTCGATGCCCAGAACTTATCGGACCGGACCATCCACCGCACCTTTCAGGCCATGGCCGGCTTTACCGGCCCCTGGCTGCTCCTCCCCGGCAACCACGACGCCGCCCTGGCGGAAAGCGTCTGGACTCACGCCCAGCGCCTGAGTGCCGTGCCGGACAACGTCGATCTGCTCCTGACACCGGAAGTCCGTGTCTATCAGGACCTGGGCTTCGCCGTGCTGCCCGCGCCCCTGACCCAACGGCAGACCTACAACGACCTCACCGAGTGGTTCGACCGTGCCGATACTCCAGACGGCCTGCCGCGCATCGGCCTCGCCCACGGCAGCGTCGAAGGCCAGCTGGCCGAGGAAATCGACTCCACCAACCCCATTGCCGCCGACCGGGCCGCCACCGCCCGGTTGGACTATTTGGCCCTGGGGGACTGGCATGGCTACAAAACCATCGACGCCCGCACGCGTTACAGCGGCACGCCTGAGCAGGAGCGGTTCAAGGACAACGGCGCCGGCCAGGCATTGATCGTCGATATTGAGCAGCCCGGCGCCGAGCCCCAGGTGCAGCCCCACACAACCGGCCAGTTCCAATGGATAAAGCACCAGGGCACCCTGGCCGTGGCCAGCGATCTGGATCGGCTAATCGCCGAGCTGGACGCCCTGCCGCCGCGTTCGGTAGTGGACCTGACGGTGGACGGCGAAGTGGACCTGTCCGGTCACCAGACGCTGTTGCACTACCTCGGTGGAGCCGAGGCCCGTCACCGCAGCTTTCAATCTCACCTGTCCGGCCTGAACCTGATACCCACCGAGGAGGACATCGCCGCACTGCACGCGGACGGTTACGTGGGCGAGGTTATTGGCGAGCTGCGCGAGCGGCAGGAAGGCCAGGGCGAGGAAGCCGATACCGCCCGCACGGCCCTGGCGATACTGGCCGGCATGCTGCGTGAAAATGGCACGACTTCCGAGAGCGAACAGGTGGAGAGCGCCCAATGAAGTTGACCCGTCTGCGTCTCGACCAACTCAAACAGTTCCGCCAGCCCCTGGAAATCCGCGATCTCACCGACGGCATCAACCTGTTTGTCGGCCCCAACGAGTCCGGCAAAAGCACCCTGGTGCGCGCCATTCGCGCCGCCTTTTTCGAGCGCTACAAATCCAGCAGCGTGGACGACCTGCAGCCCTGGGGCGACACCTCGGCCACCCCCGAAATCGAACTGGAGTTCGACTGGCAGGGCGAGCACTGGACGCTCAACAAACGCTTCCTTGGCAAAAAGCGCTGCGACCTCAAAGTCGGCAGCCAACACTTCAGCGGTGAAGAGGCAGAGGAAAAACTGGCCGAGATGCTTGGCTACCAATTCCCCGGGCGCGGCGCGAGCAAAGCCGAGCACTGGGGCATTCCCGGCCTGTTGTGGGTAGAGCAGGGCGCGGTGCAGGACATTCAGGGCCCGGTCAACCACGCCGGGGAACACCTGCAATCGGCGCTGGGCCAGAGCCTGGGCGAAGTGGCCAGCAGCGGCGGCGACGAGCTGATCGCCCGAGTGGAAAAAGAGCGTGCCGAATTGCTGACCAGCACCGGCAAGGAAACCAAAGACTACAAAAAAGTGTTGGAGGATTACCGGCACAGTCAGGAACGCCTTGAGGCCCTGAACCAGTCCGTCGAACAGTACCGCCAACAGGTGGATCAGTTAGGCTCATTGATCGAACAAAAACAGACCATTGATGCCGTCCGCCCTTGGGAAGAGCAGCGTAAAAAAGCCGACGCCGCAAAAACCCAACTGAGCGAAGTCCAACGCTGGCAGAGCGAACAGCGACAGGACCAGCAAGTCCTGGACAGCTGCCGCCAAAGCCAGTCGGTGTATCGCCAGCAACTCAAAGACTTTGAAAACCAGCAGTACCAACTGACCCAACGCGCCGAAGAAAAAGCCAAGGCCGACGCACAGTGGCAGGAATGCCGCGACCGCCGGCCCCAATTGGAAAAACGCCGGGCCGACGCCCAGCAAACTTACGAGCAGGCCCGAGCCCGACGTGAGCAAGCCCGTCACCAGGCGGAACGCGCCCGGCTGCAACAACAGGTCGACCAATTGGCCGAACGCCAAAGCCAACAAGCGGATACACTCAAGCAGGCCACCGAACGGCATGCGGCCTTAAAGAAACTGCATGCGGAACAGCCCGCCAAAGACATGGACCCAACCGCATTGGCCCAACTGAAGCGCATCGAGCAGGCCCTGGCGGAATTGATCATCCGACAGAAAGCCCTCGCGACCCGGTTGAACTACGAGCTGGAAACGGAACAGTCCATCACCATCGGCGAAGAGACGGTCACCGGTGAGGGTGAAACCCTGTTGGTCGAGGCCACCGAACTGCGCATCCCCGGTGTCGGGCGCTTGAGCATTCAGCCCGGCGGCACTGACGTCGCCGACCTCCAGCGTCAGCAGGAAACCCTACAAGCCGAGCAGAGCAGTTTGTTGCGACGCCTCGGCGTCGCCAGTCTGGAGGAAGGCGAGCAACGTGCCGCCGACAATCAGAGGCTCGCACAAGCCATCGAACGCGAGCAAGTACGACTGGACGCCCTCGCCCCCAAAGGCGTGGACGCCCTGCGCTCGGCCGCCGAGCAGGACGACGCCCGCCTGGAAGCGCTACGCGTACAGCTGGCAGAAGTGCCCGAAGCACAAACGGACGTGCCCTCGGAAGAAAACGCTGAGGCGGAACTGGAAGCCGCCCGCGCGGAACTGAAACGAGCCGAAGACGCGCTCACTCAACACCAACAACAAGAGGGCCTGGCAGAGCAAAAGAGCACCAACGCCCACGCCGAATGGGATAAGCTCAACGCCCAACTTCAGGCGCCGGATCGCAAAGCCCGCGAAGAGCAGGCCAATAAGGAGCTGACCGACCTCAAAGCCCGTGAGCATCAGCTCACCACCGCCATCGACGCCCGACAAAAGAAAATTGATGCCGAACAACCCGAGGTGCTTGAGCAGGATATCGAACGCTTTACAAAGTCCGCGAACGCCATGGAAACCCAAGCGCGGGACAGGGCCCAAAGCATCCGCGACCTGCAAGTCCGACTGGAAGAGCAGGGCGCCCAGGGCCTGGAAGAAAAACGCGATGAAGAGGCGCAGATCAACCAACGCCTGGCCCAACGCCGGGATGAACTGGCCCGACGTGCCCAGGCGCTGGACCTGTTACTCAACCTGCTCAAAGACAAACGTCAGGCCCTGACCCGTCAGCTGCAGGCGCCCCTGCAAAAACACCTGAACCACTACCTGAAACTGCTGTTTCCCCAAGCCCACCTGAGTGTGGATGAAAACCTCATGCCCACCACCCTCACGCGCCCTCAAGGCACGGGAGAAGAGCAGGGCGACCTGCCATCACTCAGCTACGGCGCAAGGGAACAAATGGGCCTGATCAGCCGCCTGGCCTACGCCGACCTGCTGCGCGAAGCTGGCAAGCCCACACTCATCATCCTGGACGACGCCCTGGTCCACAGCGACGCTCAGCGCCTGGACCAGATGAAACGCATCCTGTTCGACGCCGCCCGCCGACACCAGGTGCTATTGTTTTCCTGCCATCCCGAGAATTGGAGGGATTTGGGGGCTACGCCGAGGGATTTGCAGGGGTTGAAGATGGGGTAGAGGACATTCTGTATCTTCGAACGGTGAAGATACATCTACCCTTACTTGAATTGCTATAACTCATTTGCCTCGGCTGTTGGGGCAGCGATAAAAGGAACGAAAATGATGAACCGATTGACAATTGGGTTGGCGGCTTTGGCCGTTGCAGGATGTGGGACGCACGATCTTTCCGACGGCGATGCCGCAGTGGCTAACAATGCCTGCACAGCATTGACCGGACTTGAAATGGCGAACACCGAAATCACCCGCTCCGAGGAAAAGCCAGCCGGCTCCTTCAGCTTCGGAGCCGGTCCCGGTAGCACTTCGGTGGAGCTGCCCACTCATTGTTATGTCGAAGGCATCAGCAACGAACGCACAGGAGCGGACGGCAAGACCTATGGCCTTGGTTTCGCGCTGGCCATGCCGGCGGACTGGAACGGTCGGTTCCTGTTTCAGGGTGGCGGCGGGCTGAATGGCACAGTGCATCCGCCGCTGGGCGGCAATGCGGCTGGTGATAAGCCAGCTTTGGCGCGGGGTTTTGCGGTGATTTCCACCGATGGTGGACACAAGGGCGAGCACGGTTTCGATGCGTCCTTTATGGCCGATCAGCAGGCCGCGCTCGATTTTTCCGGACAATCCGTGGCCAAGGTCACCGAACTGGGCGAGGAGATTGTGAAGGCCCATTACGGGCGGGCCGCGCATCATACCTATATTTCCGGCTGCTCGACCGGCGGGCGCGAGAGCATGCTGGCCGCGCAGCGCTATCCCATGCTGTTCGATGGTGCCGTGGTCGGTGCGCCGGCCATGCGCACAGGAAACTCAAATTTCGCCCTGCGTAAGGCGGTGGTGGCCTTTAACGAAATAGCGCCCCGTGACGACGAGGGCAATCCGCAGGTTGGCCGCGCTTTTTCTCCGGCAGAACGCCGCGCGGTGCATGATGGGCTATTGGCGCAATGCGACGGCCTGGATGGCCTTGAAGACGGGGTGGTCGCCAATGTCCGTGGTTGCGACTTCGATCCCAGCCTGCTCGTCTGCGAGGAAGAGGGCGACGATTCGTGTATCTCACCGGCGCAAGCGGACGCGCTCGACAAGGCCTTTGCGCCGCTGGTCAACAGTGCCGGCTACGAGATCTATCCCGCTTTTCCGGTCGATACCGGCATGATCGAGGGGAATATGACTTATATTCCGGGTGAGAATTTCTTCTCTCCCGGCGCCAGCGCCCAGCAGACCGCAATTGATATTGATGCCGAAGATGCACAGCTGCGCAATGACCCGATGCAGTCGCGCACCGATAGCTACGGTTGGACCAACTTTTCCACTTTTCTCCATCGGGGTGGAAAAATCCTGTTCTATCACGGCGTCAGCGACGCCTGGTTCTCGGCCTACGACACGCTCGAGTTTTATCAGCGGGCCGGCGAAGCCAATGAAGACTGGAGCGATGCCAGCCGTTACTATCATGTGCCCGGCATGGGCCATTGCGCCGGTGGGGCCAATACTTATGATTCCTTCGATTTGCTGAGCGCGGTCGTCGATTGGGTGGAAAACGGCGAAGCGCCGGAGGGTATCATCGCTTCGCGCGAAAACCCGGAGCCCGGCAACCGCAAGCTCTGCGCCTATCCAATGCACCCGCACTATATTGGCGGTGACAAGACGTCTGCCGATAGCTATGAGTGCCGCCGGTAGCGAGTCAGCGTTGGGTGTGATGAAAAGAGTTCTGGCAACGCTACTGTTTCTTCCGCTTGGTGCCGTTGCCGGCGACCTTCAGCCTTTTGAAACCGATGGGTGCAGTTCCTTTCCGGACGGCACAGTCCAGAATAACGAACTCTGGTTATCCTGCTGCATTGCCCACGATTATGCCTATTGGATAGGCGGCACCTATCGGGATCGTCTTGACGCGGATAATGAACTCAAGCGTTGCGTTGCCGATGTCGGGGAGCCTGAAATCGCAATGCTTATGCTGGCTGGGGTCAGGGTCGGGGGCACCCCCTTTCTGCCCACGGAGTTTCGCTGGGGGTACGGTTGGCCGTTTCTGAGAGGCTACAAAGCTCTGACTGAGAATGAGCTGGACCAAATACGGGCGTTGGAAGGAGAAGGTGATTCCCTTTAGCCGCTGGCCGCTTTGCGGAATTCCGAGATGCTATTGGTATCGAGCAGGTACATCAGTCCCTCTCGGCCGGCTTGACGCCGAGGCGGCGGCCAAGTCGTATGTCGAAGGAATAAATCTACTGCTGAGACGTTAACTGATTGAAACCCAATCAGTAGGAGGTCTTAGTCATGAAAAAATCAACACTTG
Source organism: Marinimicrobium sp. UBA4209 (assembly GCF_002381585.1). Lineage (NCBI taxonomy): Bacteria > Pseudomonadati > Pseudomonadota > Gammaproteobacteria > Cellvibrionales > Cellvibrionaceae > Marinimicrobium > Marinimicrobium sp. UBA4209. The sequence continues at coordinate 32,121 of NZ_DFTP01000020.1, read as the reverse complement.
TACTCGCCATCGCTTCTGTTCTGGCTCTGCCAAGTTCGGCCCAATCCATCAATGCTGATGCCGAGGCTGACGCTCGCGCTAACGCCCAGATGCAGACGTCCGGGGCTCGTGAAGCCAGTGAGCCAGCGGGCGAACAGGGTCGGCAGAATCGTTCGTCTGTGGGCGCCCGCGGCAATGCGGGTGGTTCTGGAGCGGAGAGCCTGCAGCGCGAAGAGTCGTCCACTCAGGATGAATCGGCTGAAACGGAGACTGAGGTAGTCGACACCGGAAATTCTATCAACGACGGTGCCGACGACACCTCAGATAGCACTACCAACCTGGCGGGCGAGTCCCGCGCCCTAGTGGAAGGTGCTGGTGAGGTCACTACGTCAGCGTCACAAAGTGCTGAGGGGCGGGCCGAAGCCGGGCTGAACACAGCGGTCTCCGCGCGTGAAGACGCACAGAGCCGTGTGGAACAGGCGCAGGACGTTGCTGAGGCTACCGTTCAGAGTGGCATTGATACCGCTTCGGACGTCCGCACCCAGGTTGAGACGCAAGCCGCTTCGGCGGTGGAGTCGGCCAGTGTTGCCGCAGAGGCTGGCGCCGATGTGGCCGCCGAAGTCAGCCAAACGGTGAGCAATGAGGTGTCCAATTCCGTGAGCTCGGCAGCGGCGACCGCGGTGGATGCGGAAGTGGCCCAACAGGTGAGTGCGGCGGTGGCCGACCAGGTGACCACTGAAGCGGCCGGGGCCGTTGAAGCCTCCGTCAATCAGGCACTGAACGCCAATATCACTCGCTAATATCCCTTGTTCATTGGCACCGGTGGGCCTCGGCCCGACCGGTGTTTTTTTACGGAGTCATTCCCATGAATATGAATACACTACCCCGAATGGCACTGACCCTTGCCGCCGCTTTGTCCAGTGTTACCGCTTGTGCTCAAAACGATGAGGCGTCGAATAACAAGGCTGATTTCAATGTGAAGCTCCACGCTGGCGGTGCCTATGATTCGACGCTGTCGGTTGCGTCGCTGGACCAGACATCTAACCAGGGCGACTGGGCAAATGTGTTTTACGGCCGGGTCGGTGGTGAGCTTTATCCGACCGAGCGTATTACCCTGAAAGGCAGTTACAGCCTGTCCTCGCGTCGATACCACGAGGTCAGCGAATTCGACCAGGACCTGGGTATCGCTTCGCTTGATGGTGCCATTGATCTGGCGGGCATTACCTGGGGTCTGAGTCGACACGTCGCGGACGCCGAGCTCGCGTCCGAGCCCTTGCTGGATCTGACCAAGGACAGCTTTTATGCTGCCAAACTTTTTAGTTCGGGTGTTTATGTTCGCGGTGCCTACACCGAGAGCGAAAAGCGGTTCGAGAACAACCGCGATCGCAATGCCGATGGTGAGGAGCTGGCCGGCGATGTGTATTACTTTTTCAATGATGCACGCACTTTCTGGTCATTGGGCGTTAGCCGCCAAGAGGAAGAAGCTTACTCGCCGGCGTTCGACAATACCGCGCTTAAACTGCGGGCCCGCTATTCCCATACAGGGTCGATCGCCGGTCAGGAAAGCAGGATTCAGTTGGGCTGGCGTTACCAGGATCGGGATTACGGCAACGAGCAGTCGCTGCCAGTTACCGATAATGAAACCGGAGAAGGGCTGCCCGGAACCGGTGACCCCATGTCGCCAACCGGCACGGGCACCCGGCACGACCGCAGTCATGTGGTCGAAGCAATCTGGACACTCAGTTTTCTGGAGTGGCTGGCGCTGGAAACCAAAGTCGAGCACGGTAACTACCGTTCGAACTTTGATGCGGCGGACTACCGGGAAACCGGCGTATCGGCGCTGCTAAGTGTGGAGTTCTGATTACTGTTATTGCAGCAGGCCGTGACCGAAAATCGGGTCGCGGCCTGCCTCCCCAAGATCTTTCGCTTGCCCGGCCAGATATTGCACCACGTTCCCACTTGAGGCCAGTTGCTTGGCCAAAGCACAGGCCACATGGGCGGTCACCGTCGGAGCGGCCATGGAAGTGCCGCTCTCATGACCAAACTCCCCCGTGCCCCGGGTGGTGCGTACCGACACGCCGGGGCCGGCAAAATCGATATGCTCTCCACGGTTGGCCCAGCGATACACCTGCCCGTCGGCATCTACCGCGGTACTGGCGATCACGCCACTATAGGCCGCCGGGTAAAGCGGTGGGGCTGCCGGGCCTTCATTACCCGCTGCCGCGACTACGGCGATACCGCCAGCGGTAAGACGCTCCATTACGGTGGCGAGCACGCGATTGTCGGGCCCCGTGAGGCTCATATTGATCACGCTGACTTCCTGCCCGATCAGCCATTCCAGACCCGACACCAGATGCATCATGGTGGCGCCCTGGGCGTATTGGTTGCGGCTGTAGAATACCGAGGCGTTATAGAGCGTCGCCCCCGGCAACCGCGCCGGCGTCTCGTCAATGATCCCCAACATCAGTCCGGCTACCGCCGTGCCATGCCCGGTGGGCGGGCCCTTTTCGTCGGTACCCTCGGGGTCTGGTAAAAAGTTCCGTTCCACGATGCGGCTGTTGATC
>NZ_DFTP01000020.1:12505-29473 GCF_002381585.1 Marinimicrobium sp. UBA4209 | reverse complement strand
AAGCGCACCATCTCCAACCCCAGTTTCGGTAGGCGTTTCTGCTCCAGAATCTCAACATTCAGGGGTTCCAGCAACGCCAGTTCCCCGGGGGCGAGCATCAGCAGCCATTCGTGCTGCACGGCTCGCCAGCCGTCCTCCACTTCCACGTCCATAAACAGGGTGGCGCCCCGGGAGTCCAGTATCGGCACGCGGCTCGGAAGGGCATCCAGGGGTTCTGCCGGTGGGCGCAGGGTGTCTGGCAGTTGCTCCGGCAAAGCGGCCGTGAGTCGGCGCTCCAGGGCGCTGGTGACATCGGCGGGAAGGGTATCCCGGTGCACGCGCTCTACAGAATCAATGGAGCGGTCCACCCGGTCGGTCACCGCGGAGGGCAAACCCAGTTGGGCCTGGGCGACAGTGCTGAGGCCCAGCAGGCACAGTACCAGCGGGCGCAGCCGGGTCGGTCGGGGTTTGGCTTTCATAATCGCATATCCGGTGAAGGAGCTAGTGGGGTACCTGTTACTATAACGGCCTCACCCGATAAAAATTCCTGGGGCCGGGAATAAAAAACCCGGCTGGCCCGTTAACAGGGTACAACAGAAAGGTGCTGTCTATGAAAAGCGAATTGTCCGAGGTATTGCCTCAGCTCAGGCGGTTTGCCTACTCGCTCACCGGGTCGATGGATGAGGCCGACGACCTGCTGCAGAGCACGGTAGAGCGGGCGCTGAACCGTACTGTACCCGAAGGAGTGGAATTGACGAAATGGCTGTTCCGGGTTTGCCGGAATTTGTGGATCGACGGTTACCGCGCCCAGAAGGTCCGCCAGGAAGCGACCTTGCAGCCGCAATTGCAGGAGCGCGAAATTGTCGACGGAGAGCGGGCCATGGCGAGCGAAGTTGAGCTCGATCAGGTCAGCCGGGCCATGGACAGGTTGCCGGACGACCAGCGTCTGGTGCTGTCGCTGGTGGCCGTCCAGGGCCTGTCCTACAAGGAGGCGGCCGCCACGCTGGAAATACCCCCGGGCACCGTGATGAGCCGCCTGGCTCGTGCCCGAACCGCTCTTATAGAAAGCCTGAACTTACCTGTAGCGAGGACCAGCTCATGAATATCAACGATGAAACCCTGTCGGCCTTTCTGGACGGCGAGCTGCCCCCGGCCGAAATGGAGCAGGTTCGCGTCCGGTTGGCCGAAGATCCGGCACTGGCAGACCGCCTGGCGGAACTGAGCGCCGTGGACAAACTGGTGAGCGAGCGGGCCCACGCCATTGATGAACGGCCATTGCCGAGTGGTATTCAACAGATGCTGGCGGAAGATGACGCTAAGCCCGAGTCCGCGCAGGTGATTGCCTTTCCCCTTTGGCGCCGGGCCCGTCAGGCACTGAACGCGCAAACCGGCATTGCGGCGGCTATTGCGTTGGCGTTCGGGTTCGGACTGGCCGAGGTCACCGACAATGTCGGAAGTCCGCAAATCGACGCATTTCAGCCGGTCGCCGAGCGCCTGGAAACGCTGCCCAGCGGCACCACCGAAGCTCTGCCCGACGGACGGGAAATTACCCCCCGCCTCACCTTTGTTAATCGGGATGGGCAGCACTGCCGGCAGTACCGGGTAACCGGCGCGGGCGAACGGTCGGAGAATATCGCCTGCCGAGCTCAACAGACCGAGGCCGGCTGGGAAGAGTTGGCCAGCATTCGTCAGCGGGCGACGGAGCCCGGCAGCTATCAGACCGCCAGTGGTGGCTCATTACTGGACAGCGCACTCGATCAGATGATGGCCGGCGGCATCATTGAGCCGGAACAGGAAAAACAATTGATTGAGCGAGATTGGCAGCAATAGCCATCACCAGTCATTTACCAGGAAACCGGGAGGTAATGTATGAAAAAGCCAATAGCATCCTTGATGATGGTTCTGTTTATCAGTGCCTGTGCGGCACCCGAGGTTTACCAGCCCGCCTCAGACGGCGGCTACGGCTACCGGGAAAGCCAGATTGCCGATAACCGGTACCGTGTATCGTTCAAAATGCGCGGCGACACCCAGTTTGAAGCCATGGACTACGCCCTGCTACGCGCCGCCGAGCTAACGTTGATGGCGGACTACGACTGGTTTGTTGTTGCCGACCGGCAAGTCGATGGTGAGAAGCGGGAGTCAGGCAGTCAAGTAAGCGCAAGCCGCACCCGGGAGGTGGAGCGCCGCTGCGGCTTGCTCGGCTGCACCACAAGCTCCCGTCCCTCCACGACTTTCGGCGCCGAGATCAATTCGGGTAATAGGGCAGAGTCGGAAGTGATTCTGGAAATCCGTCTGGGCAAGGGCGTACGCCCCACCGAAGTCGACAGCTACGATGCCTTGGAAGTGCGGAACAATCTGCGCAAGCGTGTGAATTAGGGAAGAGGCGGTGGTCCAGATCGGGCATGTTGATTGGGCTGTCTGGATTCTGGGCCTGTCCGAAAATGGTTATCAAGCGCTTCCTGATGTCGCGCGCCACCGTTGTGAGCCGATTCACAAAACGGTAACCGTCAGTTCCGCTTAACTTGCGGCTTTTCGGTCTGCTGATTAGACTTCGGTCTGGTTCCAATGTCTGACCAAGGACGATGCGTATATGGACGACGCGCCACAACTCTATCTTTCCGGCATGGGCATGGTAAACGCCATTGGTGGCTCCGTTTCCATGGTCTGGGCGGCAGCCGGTGCCGGTATTAACCGCTACACCCTCTCCCGCTTTGTCGATGATAGCGGCAACCCCATCCGGTTGGCGCCGGTGCCCGATGAAGTGTTTGACCACCCGGGCTGGGCGCTGGATGAGGGAGACTTTCACAGCGAACCGCAAGACCATGCGATCAAAATGGCGCTTCACGCTTTGGGTCAGTTGGCGGAGCAGGGCGCCTTTCCCGAGCAGGCGCCGTTGATTCTGGCCATGAACGAGCCCGAGTTGTGCGCCGATTGCCTTCCCCTGAATAAATTCAAAACCAACCTGGCCCTGTCCGGCCACGATTGGCTGCTGCCGGAATTACTGCGAAGCCTGCACACGGGTCGTGCGGCGGGCCTGGAGGCTGTGGCTTTCGGCTATGACTACCTGGCGGAGGCCTACCCGCAAGGCATGGTCATTGGGGCCAGCGATTCACCCAATAACTACACCCGCCTGCGCATACCGGAACAGCAGAATCGGCTGCTGACCCTGGGCCCAAACGATGGCTACGCGCCGGGGGAGGGCGCGGCGTTTGTGGTGCTGACCGCAGACCCGGCGAGGGCTCTGGAGGAGAACGGACAAATCATCGTGGTACATCCGCCGGGCCTGGCGCGGGAAGTCGGGCATTGGTTCAGCGACGAACCCTATCGGGGCGAGGGGCTGGACGCCGCATTCAAAGCGGCGCTGGCGGACTACAACGGCCCGGCCATTCACAGTATTTACAGCAGCATGAACGGCGAACGTTACTGGGCCAAGGAGTACGGTGTGGCCATGACCCGCAGCTGGGAACGGCTGGGCGATGACGTCCAGCTGGTGCACCCCTCCGAGTATTACGGCGACCTGGGCAGTGCCACGGCCCCCTCGCTGCTGGCGCTGGCTGCATTTGATCTGTTGAAAAACACCAGGGCGCAGAGTCATTTGGTGTACAGCTCATCCGATGCTGGCCTGCGCGGTGCGTTGATCGTAGAGAAACGCCCCAAGGCAATGGAAATCAGCAAAGGAGAAGCGATATGACACAGGTAGGCGAGGGCGTGTTTGTGCCCCAGCCGCCCAATAGCGGCGGCGATGAAGATGACGAGGGCAAGAAAAAGATCAGTGTTCGGCTGCTGTTGTTTTTTGATGGGACGGCCAATAACCGTACCAATGTGGAGGAGCGGGAGAAGAATACTGAGGTGTACCAGGCGTTGGCCGATCAGTGGGTGGGGCTGAAGGCCTATCAAAGCTATAACAATGGCAAGTCCAATATCGCTCTGTTGGAGGCGCAAGTCGATGACAAGAAGGCGCCTGAACCTTTTCAGCATGCTCTCAAATTGTATGTTGAAGGCGCTGGCACCGAAGACCGGGAAGCCGATTATCGCAGAGGGTTGGCAATGGGAACAGGGTCTACCGGTATAGACGCGAAGGTCAAAAAAGGTATTGAGAAAGCGGTGTCAAAATTGAGGAAGCTTTTCCAGAGTGCGGACGAAGACACCACGCTGAAGCAATTGGCTATTGATTTGTTTGGATTTAGCCGTGGCGCTGCGAGTGCCCGCTATTGCATCCATAAGCTCATGGACGCAGGCGGTGAGCCAATATCCGAGCAGCTGGAGGTTGAGGGATTTCCCGCCGATAAAATCGAGATCAACCTGGTCGGGCTCTTTGATACTGTTTCCTCCCACGGGATGTCGTTCAATAACGATGTGAAGACACTCAAGCTGGATTCGATTCGCAGGGCCAATCGCGTTGTTCAATTGGAGGCTTCGGAGGAGTACCGGAGTAACTTCTCCCTGACCACTATTGATAGTGCTGGAGGGAAAGGGCAGCGCATATGTCTGCCCGGCGCCCATAGCGATGTGGGTGGAGGCTACCGCTCTGGCCCCGAGGCTCAGGTCGTCTATCGAGGGCATCAGCGGGACCGCCACATCGATCGTGACTGGCTTCTGGCGCAAGGTTGGTACCGCCCAGAGGAACTTAGGCTACCCACTTCCCGCAATACGTTGAGCCACGTTATTCATGCCGAGCGAGAACTGGTGAAAACCAGCTATAGCAAAATCCCGTTGGAGCTGATGGCGGAGTTTATTCAGGATGAGGGGGTGAGTATGAATGAGCAGAAATTCCCGGAGCTCGTTGATTTGAGCGAAGAGTCCGACGAGTTGCAGGAACTGCAGGGTCGCATACAGGCCTATGTGGCATCGGGTAATGAATCCAGGCCAGAACACTGGCAGGGTCGTGACCCCTTGCTTCGTATTATTCGCCATCAGTACCTGCATCTTTCTGCGCATTATTCGAGTGTGGGTATGGCGCCCAGACTTCACGAGGGCCAACGTAGGCGAAAATACCATGAAGGTTAAAGCCCGGCGCCGATACACTCTGTTATCGGCACTGTTACTGTTACTCGGTTGTGAGGATTCTATGACCAAAGCGGATTGGCTGGCGTCGGAGTCGGCGCCCAATGATTACCCGATGGAGGTGATTTCCGGAACTTTTCTGTATCCAGGCGACGATCATGGGCTTTACGTCCCCGACGGTAAAACAGTCCATCACGGCTGGGGATATCCCGTTTCCACCCATGTGGTAGGGCCGGATCAAAAGCCATTACCGGATAGGTTGCGGATTACCTATTATTCGTACTTGGAAGATCAGTTCTATCGGGGCGAATTTGAACTGCCCTATGAGAGCATTGTGCAGATGGTTAATGAGGGCTATCCAAATCATAAGACGCCTCCAGCAACTATGTACTATGACGAACTGACCGTCGGCATGGCTCCCGGAGGCAGCGTCGCGGTTTGGCTGGTCGGTATTGGCAAAACCACAGAAATATTTTTTGGGAAAGCTGAGCCCATTGATTACGATTGGAAGAAATACTGGTCTGACGCTTTTATGAGCGATCATCCAAAGCCGAGAGAGCAGTACGTCGAGAAGGCGCTTGAGCTTTACCTGACACCCGAGCAGCGAAAACGCCTCGAAACCGAAGGCATACCCTTCGACAAATGGGAGCGAATGCGCACCCACTACCATTGGCAGCCCGAGTTCTTCCGTATGGCGGGGCCGGATTCTCCGGGAACGATCAATTACCTCAACGGCGAGCTCTATCACTTACGCTACCCCCTCACCGAGGAAGACGCCGCCAAGCCCAGGCCCTTACCCAAGCGCATGAGTTTCCACAGCGGCAAGTATCTTTTCATCATCCATTTCGATGAGGACGAGATGTTGAGCGTGTTCGAAAAGATGGCGGAAGGTGATAACCCCCTCTATCTGGATATCGCGCCGGGAATCCCCCGGTCAGAAACCGCCATCCGGGTGAGAAACCGGGACGATGAGCATATCGACCTTGAGAGGTTTACCGTGGAGGAGATCAATTAGCCCCACATCGAGCCATCGGACGTGGACCGTTGCCCGAAACACCATACGGCGGATGCGCCTTCGGCTTATCCGCCCTACGCGAGTTGGGGACGGCGAGTGCGTTGCGGATAGGAGTGAGGCTTGAGTAGGGCGGATCGGTCCGACGCATCGGAGCGTAGCGCATCCGCCGTAGCCCAACGATGATGACTGTTCCTACAGGCTTTGCTGAGCTGTATCTTGGAGGCGGATCACAAGAAAGAAGTGGTACCAGAGGCCGGACTCGAACCGGCACACCCTCTCGGGCGGGGGATTTTGAATCCCCTGCGTCTACCAATTTCGCCACTCTGGCACTGTATAAGCCGCTATGTGCTTTAGTGCGGGTTTCAGGTCTTTACCAGCGCGTTGCGCTGGCCCTGCGGTCGCTCTCGGGCTCCTGCCCTTCGCGACATTTGTGCATCCTGCACGGCATCTACCAATTTCGCCACTCTGGCACAGGTTTACTGCGTTGCGGGGCGGGATTATAGCAGCGTGCGGGGGTTCGTCAACCAAGGATTTTGGTGGTGGTGGGTGTGGGGCTTTGGGTTGCGGCGGATGCGCCTTCGGCTTATCCGCCCTACGGATAGCACAGCAGGTCGCGTAGGGGCCGAGCGCAGCGGTATTAATAAGCCCGCATCCGCCGTAAAACCCCGCGATCTGGTGGTCATTTTCGGGGTTTTCCGGTACCCTTGCGGGCTTTTGAACCTGCCTGAATATACGTCTTATGCGCCGCCAGGATTTTTACTACGATCTGCCCGAATCCCTGATTGCCCGTGAACCGGCTGCCGAGCGACGCGGGAGTCGCTTGCTGGGGCTGGATGGCCCGACCGGGAAGGTGACCCACGGTCAATTCCCGGACCTGCTGGAGCAGGTGCGCCCCGGGGATCTGATGGTGTTCAACGATACCAAGGTGATTCCCGCCCGCCTGTTCGGGATGAAAGACACCGGTGGCAAGGTTGAGATTCTGGTGGAGCGCCTGCTGACCGATGCGCGGGTGCTGGCCCACACCCGGGCGAGCAAGTCCCCCAAGATTGGTAGTCTGATCGTGCTGGAAGACGGCACCCGCCTGGCGGTGACCGGGCGGCGCGACGACCTGTTCGAGCTGAACTTCCCGCCAGAGGAAACCTCGCTGTCGGTATTGGAGCGCCTGGGGCATATGCCGCTGCCGCCCTATATCGACCGGGAAGATGAGGAACTGGATCGGGAGCGTTATCAGACGGTGTACGGTCGCAAGGCCGGCGCTGTCGCCGCGCCTACCGCCGGTCTGCACTTTGATGATGACCTGCTGGCCCAGTTGCAGGCCAAAGGCGTCAATCTGGCCTTTGTCACCCTGCATGTGGGTGCGGGCACGTTTCAGCCGGTGCGGGTGGACAATATTGCCGAGCATAAAATGCACAGCGAGGTCATGGACCTGAATGAGCAGGTGGCCGAGCAGGTGCGCGCCACCCGCGCGACCGGCGGTCGAGTGATTGCCGTGGGCACCACCAGCGTGCGCTGCCTGGAAACCGCCGCCGCTCGTGCCGAACCGGGACAGGGCATGGCCGCCTACCAGGGCGAGACCGATATCTTCATTACCCCCGGCTTTGAATTCAGAGCGGTGGATGCGTTGCTGACCAACTTCCACCTGCCCGAGTCCACGCTGATGATGCTGGTGTCCGCCTTTGCGGGTTACCGACACATCATGGACGCCTATCGAGAAGCCGTGGCTCAGGAATACCGCTTTTTCAGTTACGGCGATGCCATGTTTATCACCCGCAACCCGGACGCTCCGCGCGATCTCCCGGGTAGTCCTTCCGAGGGATAAAAGATGTCTTCCTTTATGCAGTTTGAACTGGACCGGGAAGACGGCCTGGCCCGACGCGGCCGCCTGAAGTTCCCCCGGGGCGTGGTGGAAACCCCGGCTTTTATGCCCGTGGGCACCTACGGCACGGTCAAGGGCATGTTGCCTCGGGATATTGAGGCCATTGGCGCTCAGATAATCCTGGGAAACACCTTTCACCTGATGCTGCGTCCGGGCACCGAGGTGGTCAAGGCCCACGGCGATCTGCACGATTTTATGCAGTGGTCCGGCCCGATTCTGACCGACTCCGGTGGCTTTCAGGTGTTCAGCCTGGGGGATATCCGCAAAATCACCGAAGAGGGCGTGTCGTTCCGCTCGCCCATTGATGGCAGCCCGGTATTTCTCGGCCCTGAGGAGGCCATGCAGGTCCAGCGGGATCTGGGGTCGGACATTGTGATGATCTTCGATGAGTGCACCCCGTACCCGGCCACGGAGGATGAGGCGCGCAAGTCCATGGAGCTGTCCCTGCGCTGGGCCAAGCGCTCCAAGGATGCCCACGGTGACAATCCGTCCGCGCTGTTCGGCATTGTGCAGGGGGGCATGTATGAGTCCCTGCGCCGGGAATCATTGGCGGGGCTGGAGGAAATCGGCTTTGACGGCTACGCCATCGGCGGCCTGTCGGTGGGCGAGCCCAAAGAAGATATGGTGCGCGTACTGTCGGCCCTGACGCCCCATATGCCCAAAGACAAGCCCCGCTATCTGATGGGCGTGGGCAAGCCGGAGGATCTGGTGGAGGGCGTGCGCCGAGGCGTGGATATGTTCGACTGCGTGATGCCCACCCGCAACGCCCGCAATGGCCACCTGTTCACCCATGAGGGGGTGATCAAGATCCGCAATGCCAAACATCGCCACGATACCGGCTCCCTCGATCCCAAATGTGACTGCTACACCTGCCAGAACTTCAGCCGCGCTTACCTGCATCACCTGGACAAGTGTGGTGAGATCCTCGGCGCTCAGCTGCAGACCATCCACAACCTGCGCTACTACCAGCTGGTGATGGCCGGGCTGAGGGAGGCCATTGCCGCCGGCGAGTTGGAGGCTTTCGTGGCCGACTTCTATCGGGCCCTCGGTAAGGACGTGCCGCCGCTGACGCCATAAATCACCGGGCGGGGTGCGGCTGCGCCCCGTTCATTACCCTACTTTCATTGTTGTCTTGGGGGAAATCGGTATAATCCGGGCCTTCATCCGTATCCGATACCGTCGAATAAGCCACGGAACCGTTTATGCATAACCGCTACCCGCTCTGGAAATACCTCTTGATTCTGGGGGTTGTTACCCTGGGATTCATTTACGCGCTGCCCAACCTCTATGCGCCCGACCCCGCCGTACAGATTTCCGGTCAATCCGGGGCGACCACCATGGATGCTTCCACGGTGGAGCAGGTAGAACGGCAACTTCAGTCACAGGGCATTGAATATGTCGGCGTAGAGCTGGGCGAAAATGCCGTTCTGGTGCGCCTGGCCAGTGAAGATGAGCAGATGACCGCCCGCCGCACCCTGCAGGAATCTCTGGGTGGTGATTTTGTGGTCGCTCTGAATCAGGCGCCGACCACACCGGATTGGCTGGTGTCTCTGGGCGGTGCCCCCATGCGCCTGGGTCTGGACCTCTCCGGTGGTGTGCACTTCCTGCTGGAAGTCGATACCGCCTCGGCCATTGAAACCCGTCAGGAAATCACTGCCGACGAAATGAAGGGCACGCTGCGCGAAGAGCGTATCCGCTACAACGCGCTGGAGGTTGAAGACGACCAGAGCATTCTGGCGCGCTTCCGTTCGGCCGAGCTGCGGGACCAGGCGCTCGCCCTGATGGAAGATGAATACGACACGCTGGTATTCCAGACCGAAGATGCCGGGGAAGAGGACTTCCGCTTTACCGCGCAGTTGAGCGAAACGGCGATTTCTGAAATTGAAGACTACGCCCTCGGCCAGAACCTGGTGACCCTGCGCAACCGGGTGAATGAGTTGGGTGTGTCCGAGCCGGTCGTGCAGCGTCAGGGCGGTAACCGGATTATCGTGCAGCTTCCGGGGGTTCAGGACACCGCCGAAGCCAAGCGGGTGATCGGCAAAACCGCCAACCTGGAATTCCGCCTGGAGGCCGGCCCGGATACGCTGGTATCCATGAAAGAAGAGTTCCCTTACCGCAGTGAAGCGGACAAGCAGCGCTTTGGCGGTGCTGAGCTGGAACGTCAGATCATTCTGACCGGTGACCATGTGGCCAACGCCACCAGTAGCTTCGATGCAGAAACCAATATGCCCCAGGTGAACATTACCCTGGACGGCCTGGGCGGTACCAAAATGCACCGCGCGACCCGGGATAATGTCGGACGGCGCATGGGCGTACTGTTCATTGAACACAAAACCCGCACTGAATATGCCACCAATGAGGCGGGCGAAACCGTCGAGGTGCGGGAGAACTACGTCGAGCGGGAAATCATCAGTCTGGCGACCATTCAGAGTGCGCTGGGCAAGCAGTTCCGGATTACCGGTCTGGAGTCCCCGGCGGAAGCCTCCGAACTGGCGCTGCTGCTGCGCGCCGGTGCTCTGGCGGCGCCCATGTACTTTGTGGAAGAGCGCACCATTGGACCATCTCTCGGGGCAGAAAACATTCAGACCGGTCTGAACTCGGTCGTGCTCGGGTTGGCGCTGGTGCTGGTCTTTATGCTGATTTACTACCGGGTGTTCGGCATCTTTGCCAACCTGGCCTTGGGGGCCAACATCCTTCTGCTGGTGGCGGTCATGTCCCTGCTGGGCGCCACTCTGACGCTGCCGGGTATTGCCGGTATCGTGCTGACCGTGGGTATGGCGGTGGACGCCAACGTACTGATTTTCTCCCGGATTCGGGAAGAGCTGAAAGAGGGCGCTTCGCCCCAGTCCGCTATTTACAGCGGTTATGAGCGGGCCTTCGTCAGTATTCTGGATGCCAATATCACCACCTTGCTGGTGGCGGTCATTCTGTATGCCATTGGCACCGGTCCGGTACAGGGTTTTGCGGTCACCCTGTCCATCGGTATTCTGACTTCCATGTTTACCGCGATCATGGGCACTCGGGCGCTGGCCAACCTGGTGTACGGCCGCCGTCGCAACCTGAAGAAGATCTGGATCTAAGAGAGCGCCACTATGCTACCGGAATCAAAAGTGATTAATTTTATGGGCTGGCGCAAAACCTGCGCCACCATTTCCATCGTGTTGCTGCTGGCTTCCATCGTCTCTCTGGCGACGCGTGGTCTGGAGTTTGGGTTGGACTTTACTGGCGGTTCCCAGGTCGAGCTGGGCTTCGATCGCCCGGCGGATCTGTCCACCATCCGCTCGGTGCTGGGCGAGCAGGGCCTTGAGAACCCCGTGGCGATTCTGTTCGGCTCGGACTCGGAAGTTCTGATCCGCACCCAGGATGCTCTGAGTGACGGTGTACTGGAGCAGTTGGAAGAGAGGCTCGCGTCCCTGTCCGACAGTGCGACCATTGCCGATGTGCGCAACGCCGCCAGCGACCAGACCCAGTTCTCCGAAGTGCTGGTGTTCAATGGCGTCAGTGAGTCAGCGCTGCGCTCGGCGGACCTGTTTGACCCGCGCTACTACGGTCGCACACAGATCGCGACCGAGGGTGAGGCCGTCACCGTTGCCGTTGAAAACGCTCTGGACAATGTCTATTCCCAATTTCTGATTGACGCGCTGGAAGAGGCGACCGGAGCGAGCATCAATCTGCGGCGCAGCGAGTTTGTCGGTCCGCAGGTGGGTGAAGAGCTGCGCGATCAGGGCGGGCTGGGCATGTTGTTCGCCTTGGCCGTGGTGATGATCTACGTGGCGATCCGCTTCCAGTACAAATTCTCCATCGGCGCGGTTCTGGCCCTGGTTCACGATGTGATTATTGTTCTGGGTGTGTTCTCGGTCCTGCGCCTGGATTTCGATCTGACGGTGCTGGCCGCAGTACTGGCGGTGATCGGTTATTCACTGAACGATACCATCGTTGTGTTTGACCGGGTGCGGGAAAACTTCCGCAAAATGCGTCGGGGCACCACCAACGAGGTGATCAATACCTCCTTGACCCAGACGCTGGAGCGGACCCTGCTGACCTCCTTGACTACCTTGTTGGTGTTGCTGGTGTTGTACTTCTTCGGTGGCGAGTTGATCAGTGGCTTTGCATTTGCGCTGATTGTCGGTGTGCTGGTCGGTACCTACTCGTCGGTTTATGTCTCGGCCAACATTCTGTCGGCAATGCACCTGACCAAAGAAGACCTCATGCCACCGCCGAAAGAGGGCGAGGAGCAGGAAGAGTTGGCTCCCTGAGCCTCGTGAACCGCTGAAAAAGTGCGGATACCAGTGGTGAGGGTATCCGCCCGATCGATGAGCAGAGCTTATGTCGAAAGGCATCACCATCAGCGATGAAGAATTGAGCCAGGCAAACAGCGACGAGCTGCGCGACCTGGTGGCACGCTATCGCCGGATTTTCAACGGTAGCGGCTACGGCTTCTGGGAGTGGGACCTCACCTCCAACCGCATTGACTGGTCCGGCGGTTTCTGGGAATCGCTGGGGTTCAATGACGAAGATAAAATCCGCATCAGCGACGCCACAGCGCTGCCGGATTACATCCACCCCGACGATCGGGACCACATGCTCGAAGCCGTGCGCGAACACCTGCGCAGCGGCGAACCTCTCAACACCGCCTACCGGATCCTCACCAACCGAGGCAACTACGTCTGGACCCAGGCCCGAGCGAACTCCATTCGCGACAAGTACGGCCGAGTCATGTACATCTCCGGGGTCAACTTTGACATCACCGAGCTGAAAAATGTCGAAGCGGCCCTGCGTGAAAGTGAGGCGCGTCAGGCTCGCATCATCCAGGCGTCCAATGACGGCATCTGGGAGTGGTACGCAGACCGCAAGGGTTTCCATTTTTCCAACCGTTGCTGGGAGCACGCCGGCTACGACGAGAAAGACGATGTGGTGATCCGGGGCCAGAACCGCCTGTCGGTCTGGCGCTCTCACATTCACCCGCAAGACCTGCCCAAGTTTGATCAGACCCTGGCCGATCACATGGCCGGGCGGGCACCGTTTGATATTGAGTACCGAATTTTCGGCAAAGACGGCGACATCCGCTGGATTCGCGCCCGAGGGCGAGCCAGTTTTGACACCGAAGGCAATCCGGTGCGTATGTCCGGCACCAATATGGATATCACCGACATCAAGCGCGCTGAAGAGCGGGTGGTGCAGGCCAAAGACGCGGCGGAAAAAGCCAATCAGGCCAAGTCCGACTTCCTCTCCAGCATGAGTCACGAGCTGCGCACGCCGCTCAATGCCATTCTGGGGTATGCGCAGCTGTTTCAGTATGACGACAACCTCACCGACAGTCAGATGGATAACGCCCGGGAAATCCGCAAGGCGGGCGAGCATCTGCTGCAACTGATCAATGATGTGTTGGATCTGGCCAAGATCGAGTCCGGCCGAATGACTTTCTCCTTGGAGCCGGTGTTGGTGTCCCGGGTCGTCGCCGAGTGCTTTACGCTGATTCAACCCCAGGCCGACGCCGGTGGCATCAAGCTAAGCGCGGACCTGAAGCGCCTTGAGAGCACTTACGTGGTGGCCGACAACACCCGTCTGAAGCAGGCGTTGCTCAATCTGGTCAGCAATGCGGTGAAATACAATCAGGTCGGTGGTGAAGTGGCAGTCAGTTTGTCGGAGCGGGACGATAACCGCCTGCGCATCACGGTTCGCGATACCGGCCAGGGTATACCGGCCAGCCGTCAGCACGAAGTGTTTCAGCCCTTCAATCGCCTCAACGCGGAGTACTCAAAAGTCGAGGGGTCTGGTGTCGGGCTGGTGATTACCAAGCAGTTGGTCGAGATGATGGGCGGTAAGCTGTCCTTCGAGAGTACCGAAGGGGTGGGCACCGAGTTCTGGGTGGATCTGCCTCTGTCCACGGAGTGGAATCAGGACCTGGTGGTCAACCGCCGCGAGCATGACCCGAAGGCGGATGAGGAGCCGGAAGCGTTGGTGCTTGAAGAGCCTCGGACCATTCTGTACGTGGAGGACAACCCGTCCAATATCCGCCTGATGCAACAGATTCTGAGTCGCTACCCGATGTTGACGCTGGAAGTGGCCGAAGAGGCGTTCCTCGGGATTTACAAGGCTCGCAGTGAGCGGCCGGACGTGATCATTCTGGATATCAATCTGCCGGGGATGGATGGCTACGAGGCGTTGTCGGTGTTAAAGCGTGACCCCGTGACCGCGGATATTCCGGTGGTGGGGCTGTCGGCCAACGCCATGGCCTACGATGTGGAGCGGGGCCGCAAGGCGGGGTTCTTTGATTATCTGACCAAGCCGGTGGAAATCAATCACCTGGTTCGGACGCTCAAGAAGCTTTTGGCTTAGGTAACGCCAGGTGACGGCGGATGCGCGCTTATCCGCCCTACGGTCGGTTGTGTAGGGCGGATAAGCGCAAAGCGCGCATCCGCCGTTACCAATACCGACCGCATCCACCAGCCTTTTACCTCAAACGTGCCCCAAATGCTTCTGTACCACCTGCAACACCGGCTTGAACACCTTCGGTGTACCACACACGATGTGGCCGGTATCCATATACGAGGTGCCGCCGCGGAAGTCGCTGATCAAGCCGCCGGCCTCTTTCACCAGCAGCACACCCGCCGCGAAATCCCACTCGTTCAGATGCATTTCCCAGAAGGCGTCGTAGCGTCCTGCGGCCACATAGGCCAGATCGAGCGCCGCTGAGCCCGCACGGCGAATGCCGGCGGTCTGGCCTGCGAGTTCACTGATGCAGGCGAGAAAAGGTTGGATTTTGGCCAGGGCCGGGCCATCGAACGGGATGCCGGTACCCAGCAGGGCACCTTCCAGGCCGCGACGGGTGGATACCCGGATGCGACGGCCGTTGAGTGACGCGCCGCGGCCGCGGCTGGCGGTAAATTCTTCGCGCTTGACGGGGTCGAGTACCACGGCGTGCTCAACCTGTCCTTTGTAAAAGCAGGCAATGGAGACTGAAAAATGGGGCATGCCATGCACGAAATTGGTGGTGCCGTCGATCGGATCGATCACCCAGACATAGTCCGGGTTCTTGCCCTGGGTGGTCCCGCTTTCTTCACCGCGGAAACTGTGGTCCGGGTAGGCCTTGCGCAACACCTGAATGATCGCCTGTTCGGCTCCCCGATCCACTTCGGTGACGAAGTCGTTGGGGCTTTTGTTTTCAACCTTGATGGTGTCCGGGCGTTCGTAGGCGCGTTCAATCAGTTCTGCCGCCTTGCGCGCCGCGCGCAAAGCCATCGTCAACATGGGTTCCATAGGGCAATCAGTCTTTTCGTGAAAAATGGGAAAGAACGGGGCGAGGGCGGGCCTCGCGAAGGCCGCACAGTATAACGGCAAGCGCGCCGGCTCGCCAGCGCCATGGTGCAATTGTCCCATCTTGGCCGGGGCGGGCCGCCGTGAACCCGGGCCGGGTGGTTCATGATAGAATGCGCGGCCTTTAGGGGCCCCGCGCCCACGCAATCGCTATCGATCAAGAGACCGTTATGACCGCCAACCCTTTTGACAATATCCGCATCGTTCTGGTGAATACCTCTCATCCGGGCAACATCGGTGGTGCCGCCCGGGCCATGAAGAATATGGGGCTGTCCCGCCTCTATCTGGTGGAGCCCAAGGAGTTTCCCTCGGAAAAGGCCGTCTGGCGGGCCGCCGGGGCACTGGATGTGCTGGATAAAGCCGTGGTGGTGGAAACGCTGGATGAGGCCATTGAGGGCTGTGGCCTGGTGGTCGGCACCAGTGCCCGCGAACGCCGGATTCCCTGGCCGCTGGTGGACCCACGCCAGTGCGGCGAGCGGTGCTGGCAGGAGGCGGGCGAGCACGAGGTGGCACTGCTGTTTGGGCGCGAGGACCGGGGTCTGACCAACGAGGAGCTGCACAAGTGCCAGTACCATGTGCATATTCCCGCCAACCCGGAATACAGCTCCCTGAATCTGGCCACCGCCGTGCAGGTGCTCTGCTACGAGCTGCGTATGGCCCACCTCTCGCAGCAAGAGGGCGGCCCGTTGGGCAAAACCGAATGGGATATGCCCCCCGCTAAAAGCGAGGCTTTAGAGCGGTATTTCGAGCACCTTCAGCAGACGCTGGAAACCCTGGATTTCCTCAACCCGGATAACCCCCGCCAGACCATGACCCGGCTGCGCCGCCTGTACCACCGCATCCGCCCGGATGAGATGGAGCTGAGCATTCTGCGCGGCGTGCTGACGGCCACGCAAAACTACATTTACCACACGGATAAACGCCTGAAATCCCTTGAGGCGGCGCCGGAGAACGAAAAGCCCTTGGATAATGGCGAATAGTTGAGTAAAATACTTGGTTATAGACGGGTGGGTTTCCGACAGCTCGGTATCCACTTTCCACCAAGGCTAGAGGCGACAATCCGGGCATGAGACTGACTACCAAAGGTCGATACGCGGTCACCGCGATGCTGGACCTGGCCCTGCACAGTGAGCAGGGGCCAGTGAGCCTTGCGGATATCTCCAATCGCCAGGGTATATCCCTGTCCTATCTGGAACAGCTGTTTGCCAAGCTGCGCCGGCAGAAGCTGGTGAGCAGTGTTCGCGGCCCCGGCGGCGGTTACCGCTTGGCGGAGCGCCTTGAAGCCATTTCGGTGGCGCAAGTGGTGGACGCGGTCAGTGAGTCCCTCGATGCCACCCGCTGTGAGGGCAAAGGGGACTGCCAAAACGGCAAAGTATGCCTGACGCACCACCTCTGGGAAGATCTCAGTGCCCAAATTCATCAGTTTTTAAGTGATATCAGCCTGGCGGATCTGGTCGAACGGCGCGACATTCAAGCGGTTCGGGCCCGTCAGGACCACCAACAGCAGCTCTCGGCTGAGCAGATTCTGTGCAGCCAGCTGTAGACGCCGTTCCGGTATCGTCTAGCAACGAGGTTTGAGTAATCGATGACGTTGAGCGCTCCACGTCAGCCCATTTATCTGGACTATGCCGCCACCACGCCGGTCGACCCGGCGGTGGCCGAGCAGATGGCGGCCTGCCTGACGCGGGAGGGCAATTTTGCCAACCCGGCCTCGCGCTCCCA
Organism: Marinimicrobium sp. UBA4209; assembly: GCF_002381585.1. NCBI lineage: Bacteria > Pseudomonadati > Pseudomonadota > Gammaproteobacteria > Cellvibrionales > Cellvibrionaceae > Marinimicrobium > Marinimicrobium sp. UBA4209. The sequence continues at coordinate 12,560 of NZ_DFTP01000020.1, read as the reverse complement.
TCTGTATGGATGGCAGGCGGAAGAAGCGGTGGAGAATGCCCGTCAACAGGTGGCG